>JAJRDJ010000270.1 GCA_028678445.1 Methylococcaceae bacterium | reverse complement strand
TCCCTAAACTGGCGCGCCGCGGCGCGAAGGAGGTGAGCGCGCACCAGATCGGGCCGGGCAAGCGCGAGCGCCATGCCGTCCTGCAACTGGTCGCGGAAACCGAAAGCCCCGCCGACCTGATAGAAAGCCGCCCGGGCCCAGAGGCGGCAACTCAGCGTTTGATACAGCAGCCAGCCGTTCAAGAGCAAATCAAGCTCCCGGTCCGGCGTTTTCACCTGAACCTTGGCGAGCACGGTGGCCCACGACTGCTTCACCCGGGCAAGCGTCGTTTCGACAGCGGTGTCCCGGTAGCGCCGCACCAACCCGGATGCCTCGGCGCGGTCACGGCCTTGTCCGAGGAGAAAGACGATCTCGGTGCGCCCACCGGGCTCAAGTTCCACTCGCGTCTCCAGCGCGGCGCAAGGGTCGAGTCCCGCGCCGACGCGGTTTCTCAAGGACTTACGGCTAAGCAAGCCTGCCGGTGCGTCCAGGCTACCGTTGCGGCCGATAAATTCGGAACGGCGGCAGGTCCACCCGGTCTGTCTGCCGGCCAGATCGGCGAAGGCGATGCGATGGCCAAATTCCGCGTCTCTCGGGTTGTAAGCGAAGAGCGCACGGGTTTCCGGGTCCAATTCGGTGATGAGGTGCGGCGCCGTCACGCTGCGCGAGGCGCCGAGCACCCATTCCACATAGGCTGCCACTGTTATCCTCCGGGTTCGCCCGGAAAGATTGCGCAGCGTAAGGGACGATATCTTGACCGGATCGTCCGGGCTGACGAATTGCAACAGTTCGCTATGAATGCCATGGGAGGCATGCTCGAAGCGGCTATACCCTTGACCATGACGAATGACATAACTTGCCTGGTCGACCCGAATCGGCAAAGCGGTCGGGCTCCACAATTCGTTGGTCTCATCGTCACGCAGATAGAGCACTTCCCCGGGCGGATCGCTAACCGGGTCATTCGACCACGACGTCAACTGGTTCTCGTGGCTGTTGCCACACCACGTGCAGCCGCTGCCTGACTCCGAGACCATGAAGCCAAAGTCGCCATTGGCGATCACATTGATCCACGGCGCTGGCGTCCATTGCCCCTTGTCGAGGACGATCACGTATTCACGACCCTCTTCGGCAAATCCGCCGAGCCCATTGAAGAATTCCAGTGAAGGTAGCGGTAACCCCGGCGCAGCCAGCGGGCCAGCAGGCTGAGTCTTGGCGGCCACCCTGTCCGCCGCCGGCCGCGGGTGCCTCAGCAGCTGTTCGGCCAGCGTGCCCCGTCGGCTCGGAAGCACCGCGCGCGCAAACGTCTGAAGCAGCCGGCGATCCTCGGTCGAGACCTGAGCGCCCCGCAAAACAAAAATCGAACCCTGCTCTTCAGGCTCGAGATGGGGCGCAAGTGACTGGCGCTCGCGCACCATGCCCTCCAGTAGCGCCTGTAGCTCCTCGGCATACGATTGTTCCTGTTCGTTCAGGATCACCAGGTCGACCGCCAGACCCTTCTTGCGCCAATATTCATGGGCACGCAGTAACTGTTCGACGAGGGTCCGGTCTTCGGGCTCGGTGACCTGCAGCAGCACGATCGGAAGATCGCCCGAGATACCCTGTCGCCACAGCCCGGTGACATTCAGGGTATTCATCTGCATCAAGCGGCTGGCGGGCCGTAGCGAAGGATCGGCATAAATCAGGCGGTTAGCCAGATCCTGAAACAGCTGGGCCTCGTCCGGCTTGACACGCAGATGGTGCATTTGCACATGGGCGTGCGTCCATGCAAGTGCCGATACGCGGTCGAATACGCCCGCGTTGTGGTATTTGTCGGCCAGATTCTCCACCGCCTCGCGTGTGTTGGCGACCAGCGTGGTGAACGTCAGGTGTTCCGTCGCGCCTGGGTCAATGCGTATCCGCCGGCGGATACTGAAGATCGGATCGAGCACGGCACCGACGGTGTTCGTCAGCGGGCGGCCATCCATCACCGCGATGGGCGCCCGTAGCGTTTGTCCACGCCCGACAAAGCGTGCCCGGTCGGTTTCGTACTGGAACCCGGCGCCGTCGTGGGGGGCGGTCAACACATGCGCGGCCCAGATTTTCGGATCATTGACCGACCGCGGGCGGCGGTGCGCGATCAACCCACATGCCCGGGGCAGGCTTTCGGTCTGGACGAACAGGTTGGAAAATGCGGGGTGCGCGATATCCGCACGCAGGGGAGCGAGCACGACCTCCGCATATGTGGTCACTTCTATTTCCCGCACCCGCAACCCGTTATTGGTCAGACTCAGTCGGCGGATCTCTGCGTCATCCTCGGGCGAGACCACGATCTCCAAGGCGCTGACCAGGGTTCCATCGCTTCGGGTAATCCGGACACGATCTTCAACAAAGACGACCTCGGAGTGCTCGGGAGCGACTACCGTCGGCTGGTACCCGGCGGACCACACCTGTCCAGTGACGACATCGCGCAGATAAATAAAACTGCCCCAGGCATCCCGCGTCACGTCTTCGCGCCAGCGCGTTACCGCCAGGTTCCGCCACAGGCTGTAGCCGGCTCCGGCAGCCGTGATCATCACCGAATAATGACCGTTGGACAGCAGGTGCGCGGAAGGCACCGCCGACGTGGGCGAGGGCACGCGCCGAACGGGAGGCTGCACCGTTTCCTTGACGGCGGAACGGAGCTGGAGATAGTCCATACTTTCGGTCTCCGCGCCGCGCGGCAGGCGTTCCTGCAGCAACAAATCGGCTGCCTGGATCAGTGCCGCCCGGTGGAATCGATGGCGCATCGCCCCATCATGCACGACATTGGCGAAGGCCACCAGGGACATGCCCTGGTGGTGGGCCATGTAGCAGCGCACAATCGCGACGCGCTGGCCTTCCGCCAGCCGTATGAGTGTGAAATCGAGCGCTTCATAGAACCCGAAGCGGCCTAATGCGCCCTCCTTTTGCAAATGCCTGAAATTTTCCACCGCGGCATGCGGCAGGTACATGGCAGCCAGGGCCGTGGCGTAGGGGGCGATCACCAGATCTTCGCCCAGCCCTCGCTTCATCCCGAGGCCAGGTACACCAAATGCCGAATACTGATAGGTGAAAGCCAGATCGCGCCCATTGAAGGCCGACTCCGAAACGCCCCACGGTACGCGGTGTTCCTTGCCGTATTCGATCTGTCGCTTGACTACCAGACGACAGGTCTGATCGAGCAGACTGTACCGGGGCGTGAAGCTTACCAGCGAGGGCATCAGGTATTCGAACATCGATCCCGACCACGACAGCAGCACCGTGCCCTGCGCGGCACGTGTCACCCGCCGGCCCAGGTGAAACCAGTGCTCGTGCGGCACGTCGCGCTTGGCGATCGCGACCAGACTGCAGAGGCGCGCCTCGGAGGCAAGCAGATCGTAATAGCTGGGATCAAGGTCACCTTCCGTCACCCGATACCCGATCGCAAACATGTGGCGCTCTGTGTCGTAGAGAAAACGAAAATCCATTTCATGGAACAAGCCGTCCAGTTGTGCGGCCAAGGTCCGCAGCCGCTGCGTGAGCGCTGCGGCCTGCTCTCCGCTGCGCCGCAACATCATCACCAGGGCTTCCCGATCACCGGAAGCCAGGAGTCCTCCAGGCGCTTCTTCAAGGTGAGCCAGGACGCTCATATATCCCGCTGAAAGCTCTTTCAGGCACGTTTTCAGATTCAACTGGCTGCGTAATGCCGCATGGTGCGGGTCCGGCATTCCGGATACCGGCCAGGATTTCAATTTATCGTCGATCCGCCCCGCGAATTGTATCCAGGGGAACAGCCAAACCACATCGCGCACATGGGAGTGGACGTCATCGTGCAACAGCGTCGCCCACGCCAGGACCTCATTATCGTCCGCATCACCACGTTCAGCGGCATAGGCACGAGCCAGGTCCTGGATCGTATTGACAGACAGCGTCAATTGCCGCCACAACTGGCTCCATCCGTCCGGGTCGGGTGGTTGCCGCGCCAGGAGCTCTCCAAGGACCAGCACCTGTTGCCGCATCTCGGTCGGGGTCACGGTCAGCATGCGGCGGTCATCCTTGACCTCATCGAGCGCCGCGATTAGGAGTTGATGAGTGTCCGCAAGACCCGTCAACGCAGTGGAGAACTCGACCGGCCGCTCCAGCATTTCCAGGCAGGTCTGGGCCAGGGTCAGCAAATGCCCTGCCAGATTGCCGCTGTCCACGGTCGACACATAGCGGGGTTCCAATATGTGCAAATCGCGGGTGTCGTACCAATTGTAATAGTGACCATGCAGGCGCGGCAGCGCGGTGAGCGTCGTCAATGTGGCTTCGAGCCGGTCGACGGTGTCGATCAGCCCAAGCCAGCCGAAATCCCGGGCGGCAACGACGGACAAGAGATATAGACCGAAATTGGTGGGAGAACTGCGATGGGCAATGATGGGTTGCGGGTCTTCCTGAAAGTTATCGGGCGGCAAATGGTGTTCGTCCGCGGTCACGAAGGTCGTGAAAAAGCGCCAGATACGTCTGCCAATCAAGCGCAATCGGGCGCTATCGCCGGGCAACAGCGCTTCGGCCCGATCGAACGGCGGCGGTCGGCTCAACGCTCGCGCGGCGAAGGGTGCCAGCCACCAGAGCAATAAGAAGGGCGCGGCCCCCTTGATTCCGGCCGGATTGAAAATCAGCACCACGGCACCGGCACCAATCACTACCGCGGACGATCGTACCAAAGGCCCAATCAGGGTTTTCATCGCGTGCCCCGCCGCTGTTTTGGCCTGCAGGGCGGTAACCCACTTCAGCAATTTGCGCCGGGTAATGAGTAGCCGCACCAGAGTATGGGCGATCGCGTCGATCATCAGCCAGGCGTTTTGCGCGAGCAGGGTCAGCGTCACCAGGCCGTTACCAATACCCCAGAGCACGTTCTCTCCTGCCGCGCGCAAATGAGTAATGGCCGAGATGCCGCGCCGGGGAACTGAGAGTCCGCCGAGCACCGCGAGGAGCGCGGGAAAAGCCAGCGCGGTCAACACCATCCCGACCAGGACCGGCTGGGGTGCGTTCGGAATGGCCCAAGTGGCCACTAAAGCAAAAAAGGCGCCCGGGGCCGAGAGGGAGCGACGCATATTATCGAGCATCTTC
>JAJRDJ010000269.1 GCA_028678445.1 Methylococcaceae bacterium | reverse complement strand
TTTCGCCGCCGGCCGGCCGGTGTGCCCGCCGCGCACGCTTGGATCAGCTTCTGATAAGAAACAATATGTAGCCTACAACGTCAACGCCTCGATTCGAGCCGCATTATACCCCGGAATCACGCAGCCGGATGCGGGATTGGGCACACCCCTACCTAATTGCAGAGCAGATTAGCGGCTCCGTTCACCAGAGAATCGCCTGGTCGCTGCCCGGTAAGGCCGGTGCGACGGGCGGCGCCCTCGTGGGAAGGCCGAGGCAGGTGAGAATCTTCCGGATTGCATCAGGCGCGTCTATGCCAGCGAGTATCCTCATCTTGGCGCCACAGCGAGGGCAGGCCAGCACATCAAACTCGAAAACCCGCTCCATCAGTTGGGCCCAGGGATAATTTCTCCGCCTCCGGCTGTGTTTATCCTTCGCCTCGCCTGGGTTGTCCTTTTCAGCCGCAAATTCCGCTTGACAGCCGACATGAGTTGTCGGCGCTTGGACATCTTCTTGAGGGACTATCAGAGGCCGGAAGGCCGATGCCGGGGCAAGCACGCCGGAGTATCTCGTGAGGTTAAACCTCGGCGGCACCAGCGCCGCCAGCCGTTCCAGCAACTCCAGAGCGAAACTGGATCCCCGGCATCATGCATGCTCCCTGCGAAGATTCACCCCCGGCCCGGATCAGTCATGTGATTCTGGGACTGGCCACGCTGCATGTTCCATCGATAAGAGGTCGTATCGATTGAGGCTCCTCTTTTGAGGCAGAGTTTAGCACGGTCAGCCCCCGAGCAGATCTTGGATGGAGCGGAAGGCTAGGGCGCGGCGGTCTTCCCAGGAGCCCGTTATGTCCACAAATCGCGCATCCAGGTCCTTCAACGCCGACCTGAACTGGGCGTGCAGGTGATCCCGCTGCTCCGGCCGATCGCGCTGAAGGCCGTCGGCAACCCAAGGCACGTCGGGGTGCAGCAGCAGGTACAGGTCGGCACGTCGTTGCTGCGCTTTTTCCACGATCCATTCCGGGCAGAATCCGTAGTAGTGGCGGGCGTAGACCACCGTGCTGAGCAGGTCGGTGTCGTGAATCACCAGCCCGGCCGCCTCCTCGATGGCGCGGTCCTCCACCGCGATCTGACCCACGGCAATGGGGATCACATCAACTGCGGTGAGGACGGCGGCCTTGCCATTGAGGTACTCGCGCACGAACTCCCCGGAGCAGGGGGCTCCAAAATTTCGGGCAAGTTCGAGGGCCAGCGTGGTTTTGCCCGTGCATTCCGAGCCCGTCACCACAATTCGATACGCCGGCCGCTTCATGATGCGCACTCCGCTGCCAGGGACCGCCGCCACTCGATCAGACCCAGGATGGCCAGGCCGACGAATATGGTGAACAGCCCGGCAGTAGGCCAGAGTCCTGACCAGGCGTACTTGGCCACCAGGCTGGTGTCGACGGCGATCCAGACAAGCCAATTCTCGAACCACTTTCGCGTTTGCATGTAGGTTGCCACGAGGCTGAAGATCGTCGTCGCGGCATCCCAATACGGCACGGCGTCATCGGTAACGCGCGCCAGGCCGATGCCGAGCGCGATCGAGCCGAGCAGCCCTGCCGAGAAGAGCACGACATGCATTCGCGCCGGCGTTTTGGACACGCGCAGCGGCGCGCCTCCCTCGCCGCCGTGCAGCCAGCAGTACCAGCCCCAGCCCGCAAGAGCCGCATAGACGACCTGCAGTGCCATGTCCGCGTAGAGGCGCGCGCCATGGAAGACCAGTGTGTAAACCGCCAGGTTGACCAGGCTGATCGGCCAGCACCAGATGTTCTGGCGGGTAGTAAGCCAGACGCTGACAACACCGGTGAGGGCCCCGGCGACTTCCAGGCCGCTCATGCCGCAGTCTCCGCGCACCATCTCATGATCATCGCGATACCTCCAGAGAAACTGAGACGCCGCGAAGAGCCAATGGATAGTAGTAAGAAGTGCCGAGGAGCGTTTCCCGCCCCTGGTCGTTCCGCTCAAAGGCCAGGTAGCTATAGCCGCTTCCGTACTCCCGGCGGTTGAGCAGGTTGGTGGCCTGGACCCGCAGGCGGGGGCGTCCTATCTTCGCGAACCGCTCGAGCTCGATGGCGAATCCGGCATCGAGATTCAGATAGGAGGGCAGGCGAAAGTCCGGCTGCCCGGTATTGTCGAGCTGCGATCGGGAAACGTAGCGAACTGCCGCAGACAGTCCGAGCCACCGCCTGGGCAGCCAATCGATCGACTGGTTCATGATCACCCCGGGTGTGAGCAGGGGGGCGACATTCGTATGGACGCGCCCCTCGCTGCCCAGCCAGGTGCCGGAGGTGTCATAGATGTCGTAGTACTGGGTCCACTGTCGGATCCGGTTGCGGCTCAGGTTGGTTGTGTTCCGGAGGCTCAACCGGTCGGTGGCCCGCCAGCGCGCTTCCAATTCAAAACCGCGCCGGTAGCTGCTCCCCACGTTCCTGCGCGTCGGCAGGCCGATTTCGGACAACTCGCCCGTCAGGGCAATTTCATGCCGGAACTCCATGGCGTAAGCCACGGCGCGCGCCGACAGCGTTCGCCAGTTCCAGTCGGTTCCCAGCTCGAAATCGATCACGTGCTCGGGTTTTACGGCGTGCAGATCGTAGGGCAAGGTTGCGTTGTCTTCGCCGGCCAGCATGTCGCTGCGGGTCGGCTCGCGGGTGGAGTAACCCGCCGATCCGTAGAGGGCGACGCCCGGAGATTTCTGCCAGCGCACCCCGAGTTTCGGATTGAAAAAGGTCCAGTCGACTGAGCCGAGGTTCATGCTCCCGGAATAGCGGAATTTTGCCCAGCGAACCTGGCTGTCGCTGTAAAGCTCCAGGGGTCCTTTCCAAAGCGAGAGCTTCAGAAAGGTATTGGCCTCCTTCTTGTACCCGGTGTTGGTATATTCCTGCGGACCGCCGACGATGCTCATGAAGTGATCCCTGGAAAAATCGCTGAAAAAAGCGCCCCAGGTGGCGTCGAAGCGGCCGCGGCGGTAGCTGGCCGTTATGGTCGACCCGACCGCACGACCGTTGATCCCATATTGCTGCAGGGCGGTCCTGCCGGTGTCCCAGATCCGGAACCATCCCTGGGCGCCGGAGTAAAAACCCTGGCCCCCGAGAGTCATGCGCTGCCCGAGGGCGCGGGTGTAATGAACCTGCAGGAAATCCTGGCCGAAATCGTCCCTTTCATCGGTGGTCAATGGGTTGTACCGGATGTCGGTGCGCAGTGTGTCCACGTCCGCGGCGAGAAAGGCAAGCTGGGTCCTGGTCCGGCCGGAGAAGCCGGACAAGCGCAGGAACGAGTTTGAATCCTGCCGGGTGGCTCCATAGTAGATTGTCTTCTGATCAGCGCCCGAGTGCTCACGGAATCCGTCCGTGGTGGCCACGGAAGCCCGGCCATACAGGGCGAAGCCCCCGCCGATGAGCCCGCTGTGCAGGGCCACAGCCCCTCGCCGCGTGCCGAAAGAGCCAAGACCAAGATCCGCTGAGACATGCGGGTGTTCCCGGGGTTCGACGCTGGCAAAATTGATCGAGCCCCCGAATGAGGCCGATCCTACCGTCGAGGCCCCGACGCCCCGTTGAATCTGGACGCTGTCGACGGCATTGGTGAAGTCACCGAAGTTCGAGAAATAAAGCGCGGAATCCTCCGGATCGTTCAGCGGAACGCCGTCGAGCGTCATGTTGATGCGCGTCTGCCCGATCCCGCGGATGGTGAAATAGGAATAGCCCGTTGCACTGCCGGCGTCCGAATACTGCGTCACGGAAGGTGTTTCCTTGAGCAGGAAGGGCATCTCCTGACCGAAGCTCAGCCGGCGCATATCGCTGCGGTCGAGATCGCTCGTGGTCACAGGCATTTCCTCCCCGGCCCGGATCGCGCTGACCACAACCTCCGCATTAAGCCGGTGGACCGGTTTGAGGGAGAAGTTGATGTTCGTGACGTCCCCCGAGACCTCGATCTGCCGTTCCGCGCTCTCGGCCAAAGGATGGGAGGCCGTGAGAACATGGGTTCCCGCCGGCAGCCGAAGGGAGAAATCGCCGGACTCATTTGTTTCGGCGGCCACATCGCCGGCCCGGACGGTCGCGCCGCTGAGCGGTCGCCCGGTGACCGATCGGATGGTTCCACTGACATCGAAGGACTGCGGGATGCCGGCTCGCACCGGCGCCGCCCACGCCCCGGCAATGATCGATCCGATAATAAACAACCTTGCCAGATGGAATGCCGCTGCCTTTTTCATGAAATGGCCCCCTGTTCCCGCGCAACGACGGAATGACAGAGGCGGAGGTGCCGAGGTGTTTTCTCAAATGAATGAGTGAGCTTGCGAGTTCTTCTTACCTTCCCTACGCCGGTACTAGCCGGATCAGGTTCAAGGGTTTGATCTCAGGCCGTCGATGGCCACCCCTAGGCTTCCGCCAACACCTACATCATGCTTCGCCGCGGCCCGCCTGTCAATACCGGCTGCAGGATGACAATCAGAGGATTGCACTCAATGGAGGACAGATGATGCGAGGTGCGCAAGCCCGGGCGCAATTCGGCTTTTCATTATTCCGGAAATGGAGCATCTCCTAGCTGAGGCGACAGAAACCTTATCGGCCTTGAGGAGAAGCTATGAAGATCCTGATGATTGGGCTTTTGATTGCCCTTCTGGCGGCTGCGGCC
>JAJRDJ010000268.1 GCA_028678445.1 Methylococcaceae bacterium | reverse complement strand
TCCCGAGTACCACACTGAGTTTCCCGGTACCCGAGTCGTTGATTAAAACGCCCGGGGCGGGAACATTAAGCCGGCTCCCTGCCTGGACCGTGTAGCTCTCGCCATTCGCGACCGGCGGCGCGTTGTTCACGGTGATCTTGCGCTGGTCGGGCGTGGTATCCGCCTCGCCGGTGGCATCCTTCGTGTCCAGGGTGATGGTAAGCGCCCCGGCGTTCGGCAGGGCAACGCCATTCTGCTTGGGACCGACCAGGGTTCGCCCATCGCTCAAGGTCCAGGTATAGGTGGAAGGCGACGCGGCGCCACGGGGCGAAAAGCCACGGGCCAAGAGGTCGACCGTGCCGCCCTGGGGCAGTGTCTGGTCCGTGGCTGGCAACTCGATGATCCCCTGCACGATACAGAAGTTCTTTTTCCCTTCCGCTCCCCCTTGCGTCCACTGCCATTCGGGGTTGTGAGGCACCCCTCTGTTTTCCGCGTCGTGACAAAGATTGCAGCGGGATGATCCATAGGAGGGGTATGCGGTATAGGGCGTGGTGCCGTTAAAGGTTTTACAGGTGTCATCTACTTCCGTGCCGTATTCGGGCACTGCGTGCACACCGGCCGAGGCAATGGTCAGGGCGAACATGGCCAGAGCCGGGGTGATTCTTGACCTCAAAGATGGTATGTTCATTGGAACTCCTCGATTTTGGAATCTCATGGCGATTACCCCCGTACCTTGACCTGCAACCGTTCCTGACCCCGGGTATCCATGACATGGACCGCGCAAGCCATGCAGGGATCGAAGCTGTGGATGGTCCGCAGGATTTCGAGGGGCTGATCAACAATCGCCAGCTGGTGCTGACCATCCTGGAGGGCGGCTTCATAGGCGCTGGAATTGCCGTCGGGATCGCGGGGGGAAGCATTCCAGGTCGTCGGCACGACGCACTGGTAACTGGCGATCTTGCCGTTCTTGATCTTGACCCAATGACCCAGCGCGCCGCGGGGCGCTTCGGTATAGCCCACGCCGCTGGCCTCGTCCGGCCAGGTGGAAGGGTCGAACAGCTCCGGATTATGGGTGGCGAAGTCGCCGCCTTCGATATTTTTCACCAGTTCGTCAAACCAGTTCTGGGTCATCGCGCCGGTAATCTGGGTGTCGAGCCCCTCGGCGAGCATGCGACCCATGGTGGAGAACATGGCCGACAGCGGTTGCTTGACGTGGGCCAGCGCCTGGTTCAACAGGCTCTGGGTGTGCGCATCCTCATTGGCATAGAGATTGATGATGCGCGCCAGACGGCCGACTTCCATGGCGTTGTTCTTCCAGCGTGGCGTTTTGAGCCAGGAGTATTCCGGGGCGCGGTTCTGGTCGTACAGAAGCTGTCCCCCTTCGCACAAGGGTTTGTGCGGGGCATAGGCTTCCTTGGGTCCGGTGTAGCGCGGCGTCGTTTCGCCCTCGAAGGGATGCAGGCCGAGGCTCTTGCCCCCCTGGTAGTTCAGCCAGGTATGGGCGACGAATTCCTGTATCTCGTTCGGGTCTTTCAGATCCACCGGGTAAATATGATCGACGAGACGGAACTTGTTGAACGGCAGGCGCTGCCCGTTACTGTCTTTCGGCCACAGGAAGGCGCCTCGCGGGATGGCCAGCCGGGGCGGCGTGGGATCCCAACTGCCATTATCGTCCTGGGGATAGTCGCCGAAGCTCAGGAAGTTGCCGAGTCCTTCGCCACGCGTGAACCAGTCGGGGTAAAGGCGTGCGATGGCCAGCAGGTCCGGCGCATGCACCTTGCTCACGAAGTCGTTCATGTCGCGGAGCAGCGAGCCGATCAGTTCCAGGCGGTTCTGATCCGTGGCGGTGTTGCCGATGACCCGGTTGCCATTGCCATCCGTGCTGATCGCGCAGGGCGTGCCCCCGACCAGGAAATTGGGGTGCGGATTGCGGCCGCCGAAGATGGCGTGGATCTTGACCATCCGACGCTGCCACTCCAGCGCCTCCAGATAATGGGCGAAAAGGATCAGGTTCAATTCCGGCGGCAGTTTGTACGCCGGGTGGCCCCAATAGGCATTGCCGAAGATCCCGAGCTGGCCCGCGCTCACAAAATTGGCCAGAGTGCTCTTGATCGTCTTGAAGTAGCCCTCCGAATTGTTGCCCCAATCCGACATGCACTTCTGCAAATCGGCGGCCCGGGCGGGCTCGGCCTGGAGGGCGGAGGTGACATCCATCCAGTCAGGGGACGTCAGTTGATAGAAATGGACCACCGAGTCCTGCACCAGTTGGGCGCCGCTGAGGATGTTGCGGATCAGCCGGGCATTGCGCGGGATGCGGTAGTGCAGGGCATCCTCGACCGCCCGGATCGAAGCCACGGAATGGATGATGGTGCAGACCCCGCAGATGCGCTGGGTAAAGGCCCAGGCGTCGCGCGGATCGCGATCCTTGAGGATCTCCTCGATCCCGCGAAACATGGTGCCGCTGCTGTAGGCCCCGGTGATGAGGCCGCTGTCATCCACATCGGTTTCCATGTGGAGGTGGCCTTCAATGCGGGTGATCGGATCAACAATTACTTTGCTGCTCATGAGTGGTGCTCCTTGAATTCGTGCGGTTGCTCGTCAGCCTGCCGGAAGGCGTCTGGCGCTGGGCGTGTCTGTGCTGCGGGTTCATGTCTGAATAGTGTAAAAACCCTTGCTGAAACGGTTGTTCAGGCCCGTGTCCCAGAAATTGGGCTCGGAACAACCGAGGCAGCCATGACCCGAGTGCATCGGC
>JAJRDJ010000267.1 GCA_028678445.1 Methylococcaceae bacterium | reverse complement strand
TGGGTAGCCCTACCGGGTTTCTTTGGACACCCTTGCCTTCGCCTACATCTTCCCTTCTCACAGGGCAATAACTGGAATTGCACCAGCTAGCTGACTACCATGCCAGTCGCACCGCTAAGCTCCCTCAGAATGACAAAAGGTCGGGTTTTCATCAGCAAGCCTTGCAGCGGTCATGTGCATGCCCGGCCATATTGGTCATTGAACCGGACGATGTCATCTTCTCCCAGGTATTCACCACTTTGCACTTCGATCATCACGAGGTCCAGCATGCCGGGGTTTTCGAGGCGATGGCTGCAACCGGCCGGGATATAGGTTGATTCATTGGCTCTTACGAACATTTCCTCATCCCCATTCGTGACTTTGGCGATGCCGCTGACGACTATCCAGTGCTCGCTGCGATGGTGGTGCATCTGCAGGCTTAACTTTCGCCTGGGCCGTACCTCAATCCGCTTGATTTTGAAATTCGTTCCCTGCTCCAGGACGGTATAGGTGCCCCAGGGCCGGGCGACGGTGCGATGCAGTTTGTAGGCTTCGTGATCCTGGCTTTTGAGGCGAGCGACCACCTGTTTGACGTCCTGCACCTTGTCGGCATGGGCTACCAGCAAGGCATCGGGGGTATCGATGATCAGGAGGTTGTCGAGCCCGACGGCGGCGACCAGGCGATCTTCGCTCTGGACAAAGGTGTTGGCGGTGTCGACAAACACGGCGGTGCCTGTGGCGCGGTTATTGTCCTGGTCGGGCTCGGCCAATTCACTGATGGCAGTCCAGGAGCCGATATCACTCCAGCCGAAGCTGGCCGGAATGACGGCGACGTTTGTTGCGCGCTCCATGATGGCGTAATCAATGGAGATGTCGGGCACCTTGGCAAAGGATTCAGAAGGAATTTCGAGCATGGTGATGCCCGAGGCGCTCTGATCACGCAGCGTGGCCCAACAGGCATTGGACGCTTCCGCCACCTGGGGGGCATGGTGGGCCAATTCATCGAGAATCACGCCGGCCTTCAGGCAGAACATACCCGAGTTCCAGAGAAAGTTGCCGGCCGCAAGATACTCTTCCGCTGTTGCTTTATCCGGTTTTTCGACAAAACGGATGACTCGCTGACCGGGCCCGAATGTTTCGCCTGCCTCGATATATCCAAAGCCGGTTTCTGGCGCGGTAGGAACGATGCCGAAGGTGACGAGCTGGTTTTGTTGAGCGAGTTCCGCGGCCTTTATTACGGCCAGGGCAAAGCCGGGCTGATCCTTGATGAGGTGGTCGGCGGCGAGGATGAGCATGATGGCGTCGCGGCCATGCCTCTCCGCCACATGCAGGGCGGCAAGGGCCACGGCAGGGGCCGTGTTGCGGCCCATGGGCTCGAGCAGGTAGATGCCGGTATGGCGCTTGGCAACGCCGTCCCGGTCGAACTCATCCTTGCTCATGAAGTAGTAGTCGCGGTTGGTGACGGTGAGGATTTCCCCACCCTCCGCCACGGCCGCGGCGCGCTTGTAGGTTTTTTGCAGGAGACTCTCGCCATCGGCGAGCTTCATGAAGGGTTTTGGGTGACCTTCACGCGATACTGGCCAGAGGCGGGTTCCGGCACCGCCAGAGAGGATAACGGGAATGAGCATGGATTTTGGATGTTGTCGCGGAAGGATGAGCTGAAAGTCAGCCCATGGGTTTTGCAAACAATAAACCCGAGGCTTAAGCCAGGATTTTTAACAAGACTTGGAATTGGGCGTGGCTGGAAAAGAACACCCAAGACATTGAAAAACTGGAGCCGATGAGCGGATTCGAACCGCTGACCCACACATTACGAATGTGTTGCTCTACCAGCTGAGCTACATCGGCAAGCGTCGCATTATAGAGACCTGGGCGCGGAATCATCAAGCTCGGGCAGTCGGTGGGCTGGCCGGTGCCGCTACCGAATTTGGGCAGCGGCTTGGATCAACCAGGTATTACATGGGTGAGAACGAGGGTCCGCTGGCCGGGGCGACGGGCTTCTTCGCCGCCGGCAAACGGCCCGGACTGGACTCGCGCATGACCTTGAGCCGCTTTTCCAACTCCACGATGCCCTCTTCCAGTGAGGCATTCATGACCACGACATTGCCCATCGACAGAATAATGCGCTGCAGTTCGGGTATTCGCGTACCGCTGGTGGAGACGATGTAGACCGGCTGGACATACAGCACCGAGCGCCCCACCGGCAGCACGATGATGCGGCCCCGAAGGACGCGGGAGCCGCGCTGATCCCACAGTGTCAATTGCCGCGCAATTTCCGGATCCTGATCGATCAACGCACTCACTTGTGCCGGTCCCTCGACCTGGGACTCCCGGCTGAAGCGGTACATGATGATTTGTTTGCCGTTGGTCTGGCCGGGTTGTGGCTGCGCCCCCGGGCCAAACCTGCCGGCAACCGCCAGTACGCTCAGATTGCTGCGGCCCACGGGGGTCATGGGGTTGAGCAGCACAAAGTTTTGGCGATCGCTCTGATAGCCCTCCAGCTTCGTGGTGAGGAAGTAGGGCTTGACGATGGCGTCATTGACCTTGGCGAATTCCCAGGTTTCCGCCTGTTCGTAAAAAAGCTCGGGCTCCTGCTGATGGTAGCGGGCATAAATTTTCATCTGGTTGACGAACATATCCTTCGGGTAACGCAGATGCTCCTTGAGCAGCGGAGGGAGTGTGTCCATGTCCTTGAATATGCCCGGGTAGGCATTGCGGTAACCCCGAATGATGGGGTCCGAGGTGTCGTTGACATAGTAGTCGACATGTCCATCAAAGGCATCTATCACAACCTTGACGGAGTTGCGGATATAGTTGAACTGCTGCTCGTCCTCGTCCCGGTTGAAGCGTACCGTGGAGCGCTTGGACACCGGATACCAGTCCGAGATGGTATAGGCGTCGATGATCCAGAAAATGCGCTTGGGGGTGATAACAATGTAGGGGTCGTGACTAAAGTTCAGGAACGGCGTCAGTGTTCGCACGCGATCGACGATATTGCGATGGAATAAGGCCTTGCTTTCACCGGTGATATTGACCGAGAAAAAGAGCTTCTCATCCCTGAAATACAGCGCGAAGAGCAGTTTTCTGAACAGCGAGGAAATAGGCACGCCCCCTGAACCCGTATAGTTGAAGCTGGACGCTTCGTCCGCACTGGGAATTCCAACGATCTCCAGTTTGTTCGGGACGATGGCGTACGACAGATTTTCCTCGCCGTAATAGATGTCCGGCCGCTCCACGGCATTGAAGGCGTTGCTGGTTTGCATGGTCAAATCCTGCAAATACCAGTGCATCGGCGTTTGCCCATCCTGGGCTGCCGGCGTCACGACCGCGCCGTAGCCATGGGTGTAACGCAGATGGGTGTTTTCCCAGTTCTGCGCCGCTGGCGGCAGCAGGCTGATATTGGTTTCGCGCGCGGCCAAATTCACCTGCTCCAGCCGGCCATTGATCATGTAACGGTCCGTATCCACGTCCGTGAAATGGTAGTAGGGCCTAATGCCCTGCAATTGCTGGTAGACATCGTCGAGAAATTCCGGGTCCCATACCGGAATGTTGTACAGGTGGGTGCGTAATTCGGGATCCAGCACGTCTTCGTCGGGCAAGCCCGGAATGATGTCGAGGTTGGTGATATGGGTGAGATCATAGGCGGCCAGCGTCGAATCGATATTGTTCTTCATATACTGGCGCTCGGTCTTGACCGGGTTGGGCTTGACGACAAAGCGGTCTATCGCCGCCGGTATGGCGGCCACGTAACGTACACCCAGCGTGGCCAGGAAAACGAGACCCAGGGTGAGCGCGAACAGCAGTCCCTGGCGTCGGTGGATAAACCAGAGGCCCGCCAGAACGGTGCCGATCAGGCTGATGATGGACAGCCAGATGATGGGCAGGTGGTAATAGATTTCAACAAAGCCCGGCCCGAAGAACTGCGGCTCATGCGCTTCGGTATAGAGCAACTGATAGCGGTCCAGCATGAAGCCCCAGGCCACGATCAGGGCCGTGACGATCACTAGCCCGGACAGGTGAACCCTGGCCCCGCGCGCCCATTCCTTGCCTTGTTCCGCAATTCGGTGCTCTATCCAGTACAGCAGGGCAATGGCGATCGCCAGTATGACCGCGGCAATCAACATTTCCCGCTGAATGAGCTGAAAGACCGGGTAGGAGAAGAGGAAGAAGCTGATGTCCTGCCCAAACACGAAATCCTTGGCCCCCGCCGCCGGCCCGAATATGAAGAGCAATGCGGCATGCCAATCCTTGTAAAACGGGATGGCAATGACAATGGCCAGGATCAACGACAGCGGGACGTAGACCTTCATCGAGCCGGTCTGGAACAGGTGCAGCAATTGCTCACGCCGCGAGCCCTCGGCGCGGCCCAGACGGGCGAAGCTGTCGGCATCCGTACCGAGATAGCGGGAGGCTGCCCAGAAATTCAGGAAGAAAATCAAAAAGAAGAATGCCGTCACCACACCGAACAGGATGTAGCGATAAAGGAGCTTCAACCAGAAAAATCCCCCCAAGCCCATTTCCGAGTGCCACCAGAAATCCACGATGAGATCGGTAAACAGGACCCCTGCCCCCAGCAGCAAGACCGCCAGGCCCAGCACGGCCAGAAGAATAATGATCAGGAGTCGTTTCCAGTTTTTCATGGGGGCCTCGAAGTGATAGATCGGTCTGCGGCTCGGTGTGCGGTGTTTAGCGGGGCGTGAGTATCTTCATGAAAATGCGGCGCGTAACGAATGCAAAGACAGGCAATGGCCCCTCCACCTGACCCACTCTCTGCGGGGAATGTGTGACGAGGATGAATTGGCTTTCGCTACAAACGGCAAATCCTGCCAGACTCTACATTAATTGTAAGGTATAACCCGCAACCGGGGTATCAAGGGCGCGCGGGGCGG
>JAJRDJ010000266.1 GCA_028678445.1 Methylococcaceae bacterium | reverse complement strand
CTGTGTAACCACTGCGGATCTAGCGCAGCGGCAACATTCAATAATCCATCCTCCACCCGTACCAGACCCACATAACCCTGCCGATGGGTGGCCATGTGGATGACGCCGGGGGAGTAGCCACAGTCTTCACGAAGACAGGCCCCCAAACCGATATAGGCATCCGGGGCGGTCGTGCTGACAATCCGCGACAGCCCCCGGGTAAAACCGCCCGCCAAACCATCCGCGGCAATAACCAGCCGCGCGCGCGCCATGCCGCGTTGACCCTCGTTTCGAAGTGATACTAGTCGATGATGCCTTTCGCTGCCTGCATCAGTGGCTGATGTATGGGGAAGAAATTGAACACCCGCCTTGATAGCGGCCCGCACCAAGCCAGCATCCAAGCGGTGACGTGTAAGGGCCACGCCCCCTGGCAACGCCATGGACGCCTCTGCCCCCCGCGTCCCCAGGCGGAAGCTGTGAATTGGCTGGGCGCCAAGTTCCATTGGCAGCCCTGCCAAACCGGCGTGTGCCAGTTGGTCCAAAGCCACCTCGTTCAAACAACCGCCACAGACCTTGGGTCGGGGAAAGTTTTTCCGGTCCAGCAGCAACGCCGCTAAACCATTCCCCGCGCATTCGAGCGCCGCGATGGCGCCCGCCGGCCCGGAGCCGATAACGATCACATCCCACTCCCGAGTGATCGCCTCGGTAAACCTTAGCGTGGCTTCGATCAGCTCTTGGTCCATGTGAGTAGAAATCTACACGGAAAACTCTGCCGAATCGTCGCATCGTACAGTCCTGCCTGACTGGCCAAGCAACCCATTTCTGACAGGGAAAATGCGGCTCTGACCGAACGGACAGAGTCGCGGTGGACTACCTCCGAGCGACTGAGCAGATGCGCGCCAAGCCAGACCAGGCCCAGGTTGAGCGATGATCGCTGAAGATCATTGATGATGATTCCACGCCCAGCGGCCTTCGCCATCCTGGCCAACAAGCCAACCACGGCATCATCGCTCAAGTGATGGAGGAAGAGGGAGCAACAGATAAAGTCATAGCCGGTTGGGATCGGCTCTTCGAGGGTATCGCGAATCAACCAATCGATAGGCACATCGGAACGTTGCGCACGGTTCCTTGCATAATCAATAGCCGTTGGGCTGCGGTCAGCGCCACTGACCCGCAGCTTTGCCCCACTCTGCCGGGCTTTCTGTGCCAGCGCTATGGGCACATCCCCGCCGCCCGTGGCGATATCTAGCACAGTCGGGGGTTCACCGTGCCGGAGGGAGGCAAGACCCATGCTGTTCAACCCCCCCCAAATCGAACTGGCGGCACCACTGATGAGATTCAGGCGCGCCAATCCCATTAAAGCCTGTTCATGCTCGTCACGAGGGATGGCGGGATCATCCATTTCCTCGGGTTCCAGTTCACGAAACTTGAGGAGGGTCACCGGAGGATCAGCTGAAAAAGGTGCCCGGAGCTCTGGATGTGTGGCCAAACCGACGAGTTAAGGCGCATGCACCCACCCTGCCTAAGCCTTTTGGAGCAAATACGCATGCGCCGAGAGACCCGCGCCATACGCGATCATGACGCACCAGTCGCCCGCCGCGACACGTTCTTGTTGAATTTCATTCATCACGAACCAGACTGTGGGTGAGGACATATTGCCGAATTCCGACAGCACTTTCCGGGTTGACTGGATATGCGATTCGGGGATACCTACCTCTTTCTGCACCGCATTGATGATATTTTCGCCCCCATTATGGAGCGCCCAATGCGCTATGTCAGAGATGGAAAGCGCGCGCCTGCCGAGGATATCCTTCACCACCTCGGCGGCAGCCTTCTTGACGAGGTCCGGCAGCCTCAAGGAGAGTTGATTATGGAGTTGCCCTTGCTTGTGGACATAGCGGATGGATTCCCTTTGCTCAGGAACGTAGCGGCTCGCCGATCCCACCAGGTTCCATCCCTTCGGTCGATCCCAGATGACCGCCGCCGCCGCGCCATCAGCGAAGAGAGCGTTTGACAGCAGCAGGCTCAGGTCATTATCCATCTGGAGCGTGGCGCTGCATATTTCAACGGATACACTCAGCACTACTCCGCCATGGGCTTTGACCAGGGCTTCGGCCGCCTGAAGGTTGGGAATTGCGCCACCGCAACCACTTCCCACCAGGTCGAAAGTTAGAATATCGCGGCGCAAGCCCAGGCGCTCGATTAAGTAGGTAGAAACGCCGGGGCAGATATAGCCGGTACAGGTATTCAGCACAAGCCCCGTTACCTCCCCCACTTTCACCTTGGCCAGTTCAAGGGCCCGGGTCACAGCCTCCATCGACAGTTCGATTGCCCTCGATGTATATCGGGCGATGCGCCGGTCCGGACCCTCGTCCACGAGTTCCATCGGGTCGTCGATGGCGAAATGGCGCTTTCTGATGCTGGGGTGCTGGAAAAAAGTATGAAGGAGATGCAGGCTGCGTTTATCCAGTCTATCGCTATAGTGTTTTTTTACAAACTCTTCGGCGAAGGCCTGATCCGCCGAATAGGGTGGCACCGCAACGGCGATGGAGGCGATATGTGGATTGCCGGCCATTTTGTCTGCACACTCCTGAAATAATTGCCTGTATCGCCAATTGATCGATCCTAATCACCAGCCAGGGCAGACGTTTGAAGCATCCGGCTCATTAAGGCAGAAGTTGCGGGAATAAATCATTTTCAGGGCCGCTACTTTCAGGCCAATACCCATCTCCGGCCCATTAGACCGTTTGCGAGAGCCGCTGGCTACCCCTTATCCCCCATGGAACGGCATCCCATCTCACCCTGCCATGGATGGATTCAGTGGTCAGGCCCCGTGGGCATGAGATCGCACTGCTTTAGGACCGTCTGCCAGGCTCGGGTATGCCGTGCGATATCCTCGTTGAAGGTCTGCCAGAGGCTGCCCGTCGCCGCGGGATTCAAGGTAGCGGCATAATATACCACAAAGGCGGGAGGCGGTTCCACGCCCTGTGCGTGGAGCAGTTCGTCGAGACCCTCGATCAAAGGTCGGGCCGTGCGGTGCAACAGGCTGAGATAGGGCTGAACTTCACCGATGTAGAACTTCCGGAAAACGTTGAACAGGTACTCGCCACGCTGCGTCTTGTGGCCGCCTGGACAAAGCCGATTCTCACGGGCCACAGCCTCCAGCAACCCCGTGCCTCGCACCAGATAGTCTCGGCTTTCGGCCATTCCTCTCAATAAAGGGCCAACGACTTTGCCGGCCTGTAAGGCGTAGTAATGGGGTTCCAGTTCGGCCAGTTCGAGGGTCGCCATGTCGGTCTCCAGAGTCCGTCCAATCCGGCTGAGCAGACCTAGTGCTCCCACGATATCGGCTGTCG
>JAJRDJ010000265.1 GCA_028678445.1 Methylococcaceae bacterium | reverse complement strand
TGAATTT
This sequence comes from Methylococcaceae bacterium, assembly GCA_028678445.1. Lineage (GTDB taxonomy): Bacteria > Pseudomonadota > Gammaproteobacteria > Methylococcales > Methylococcaceae > UBA6136. Next base: position 3,727 of record JAJRDJ010000265.1, on the reverse strand, counting down.
CAGATACTGCGGCAGCGCCGCAAGCAATCGACCCTCCGGTCCCTCGATCAGCAGATGATAAGGCTGCCATCCGACCCGTTCGCCGAGGCAGCCCTGCGTCTCCAGGGCTAGCAGAAATTCATGCCGAAGATAGGGAAACGCAGTCCCCTCGAGGCGGTTCCAGTCCGCGCCATCGACGCCGGCCAGTCCGCCGGTCAAGATCCGTGCTTGCAAGGCAGGAAGAGTACTCATCCGATGAAACAGTGTTTGAGAAAGCCGGGCCTTAAGGAGTTGATGGCTCAAGCCGCTTTGGGCGCTGGCTCGTGGGATGTGGGATAATAAGTTGCATACCCTTGTATTTTCAGCGCCATCAGCGACCCGAAAGGGTCGCCGGCGCCTCATCATTCCGCACACCAGCGTCTTTCGAAATGGCTCAATACGTTTATACCATGAACCGCGTGGGCAAGGTCGTGCCCCCCAAGCGCGAGATTCTGAGGGACATTTCCCTGTCCTTTTTCCCGGGCGCCAAGATTGGCGTGCTCGGCCTCAACGGCTCGGGCAAATCCACGCTACTGCGCATCATGGCCGGCGTCGATACCGAATTCAACGGCGAGGCCCGCGCCCAGTCCGGCATCAACATCGGTTATCTCGCGCAGGAGCCCCACCTCGATCCGAGCAAAACCGTACGCGGCAATGTCGAGGAAGCCCTTTCCCATATCCAGGACGCGCTGACACAGTTGGACGCGGTCTATGCCGCCTACGCGGAGCCGGACGCGGATTTCGATGCGCTCGCCGCCGAACAGGCCCGGCTCGAGGGCATCATTCAGGCCAGCGACGGCCACAATCTGGAACGCACCCTGGAAATCGCCGCCGACGCCTTGCGTCTGCCTGACTGGGATGCGGATGTCACCAAGCTCTCCGGTGGCGAGAAACGCCGTGTTGCACTCTGCAGGCTGCTGCTGTCCAGCCCGGACATGCTGCTACTCGACGAACCCACCAACCACCTCGACGCCGAATCCGTCGCCTGGCTGGAGCGCTTCCTGCACGATTTCCCCGGCACGGTCATCGCCGTCACCCATGATCGCTACTTCCTCGACAACGTCGCCGGCTGGATTCTCGAACTCGATCGCGGCTATGGTATCCCTTGGGAAGGTAATTATTCGAGCTGGCTGGAGCAGAAGGAAAAGCGCCTGGAAATCGAGGAAAAACAGGAAAGCGCTCGCATGAAGGCCATGAAGGCCGAGCTGGAATGGGTGCGGAGCAATCCCAAGGGCCGCCATGCCAAGAGCAAGGCCCGCCTGCAGCGGTTTGACGAACTGTCCAGCCAGGAATCCCAACAGCGCAACGAAACCAAGGAAATTTACATTCCGCCGGGTCCGCGCCTCGGGGATGTGGTGGTCGAGGCCGAGGGCATCCGCAAGGGTTTCGGCGACCGCCTGCTGATTGATGATTTGAGCTTCCGCCTGCCGCCGGGTGGCATCGTCGGCATCATCGGCCCGAATGGCGCGGGCAAGACCACGCTGTTCCGGATGATGGCCGGCACTGAAACGCCCGACGGCGGGAGCATTCGCCTGGGCGATACCGTAAAGATCGCCCACGTCGACCAGACCCGCGATCACCTCGACGACAGCAAGACCGTCTGGGAGGAAATCTCCGACGGCCTGGACATGATCACTGTCGGCACCTACCAGACCCCGTCCCGCGCCTACTGCGGCCGCTTCAATTTCAAGGGTTCGGAGCAGCAAAAGCGCATCGGCGAGTTGTCGGGCGGTGAGCGCAACCGTGTTCACCTCGCCAAGCTGTTGCGCAGCGGCGGCAATGTCCTGCTACTCGACGAACCGACCAACGATCTCGACGTGGAAACCCTTCGGGCGCTCGAAGAAGCCCTGCTCGACTTCCCCGGCTGTGCCGTGGTCATCTCGCATGATCGCTGGTTCCTGGATCGCATCGCCACCCACATGCTCGCCTTCGAGGGCGACAGCCGCGTCGTCTGGTTCGAGGGTAATTACGCTGATTACGAAGCCGACCGCCACCGCCGCCTGGGTGACGAGGCGGACAACCCCCACCGCATCCGTTACAAGCCACTGGCCATTTGACCGCGACAGAACCCCGCCGCCCCGGTGCGATAACCCGTGCCGGGCGGTACCTTGAAACTCGCCGACACCCGCCCTTTTCTCCCCCCAGCAGAATGACATGACCGATACTCCACTCTCCTTCGACGAACTCGAGCTTACTCCCGAACTACTGCAAACCGTGCGGGAACTGGGCTACGAATCTCCCTCCCCGATCCAGGCCGCCAGCATCCCGCACCTACTCGCGGGCCGTGACCTCCTGGGGCAAGCTCAGACCGGCACCGGCAAGACGGCCGCTTTCGCCCTACCCATCCTCCAGCGCATCGACGTGTCGCAGCGCGTTCCTCAGGCACTGGTGCTGGCGCCCACGCGCGAGCTGGCCATCCAGGTGGCCGAGGCGTTCCAGACCTACGCCAGGCACATCGCCGGGTTCCATATCCTGCCCGTCGATGGCGGCCTGGGCATGAGCCAGCTGTTGCGGCAGCTCGCGCGCGGTGTCCATGTGATCGTCGGCACGCCGGGCCGGGTCATGGATCACCTGCGCCGGGAAACCCTGAACCTGGACCATCTCCAGACCCTGGTACTGGATGAAGCCGACGAAATGCTGCGGATGGGCTTCATCGAGGATGTGGAGTGGATTCTAGACCACACCCCGGACACCCGTCAGACGGCCCTCTTTTCCGCCACCATGCCGGCGGTCATCCGTAAAATCGCCAACCGCCATCTGAATGAACCGGCGGAAATCAAGATCAAGAGCAAGACCTCGACAGTCGAGGCAATCAACCAGCAGTTCTGGCTGGTATCGGGCCTGCAGAAGCTCGAGGCCTTGACCCGCATCCTGGACGCCGGCGAGATCGACGCCATGCTGATCTTCGTCCGCACCAAGACCGAGACGGCCGAACTCGCCGAACGGCTCGAGGCACGCGGCTATGAGGCGGCGGCGCTGAACGGTGACATGAGCCAGGTGCTGCGCGAAAAAGTCATCGACCGGCTGAAAAAGGGCTCCCTGGATATCGTCATCGCCACCGATGTCGCCGCGCGCGGCCTCGATGTGGAGCGCATCACCCATGTCGTCAATTACGACATTCCCTACGATACCGAAACCTATGTGCATCGAATCGGCCGCACCGGGCGCGCGGGCCGCAAGGGCACGGCCATCCTGTTCGTCGCTCCGCGTGAGCGCCGCATGCTGCGCGCCATCGAGCAGGCCACGCGCCAGCCCATCGAGCAGATGCGGCTGCCGACACTGCGCGACATCGCCGACAAGCGCACCGAGCTATTCAAGACGCAACTGATCGAGACACTGGATAACGAAGACATCTCGTTCTACCGCGAACTGGTCGACAGGCTGGTGGCTGAGGAAATCGGGGAACCGTCCGATATCGCCGCCGCGATGGCGCATCTGATGTATCGTGAACGGCCGCTGGCCGTGGGCGATGAGCCGGAGCCGCCGGTGCGGGAATTCTCCCGCGATTTTACCGATGAGCGCCGCCCGCCGCGCCGCAACGACCGGTTTGAAGGGGATCGTGATGATGCCCGGCGTCCGGAACCACGCGGTGATTTCCGCCGGCCGGATGGCAACCTGCAAGTCTTCACCATCGATGTCGGCCGCACCCATGGCGTGATGCCCAAGGACATCGTCGGCGCCATCGCCAACGAGGGTGGCATCCCGGCCC
>JAJRDJ010000264.1 GCA_028678445.1 Methylococcaceae bacterium | reverse complement strand
TCAAACAGGGCTGCCTGGCCGTTGGATAGCGTCTCGTCGGGACCAAAGACCCGGAAATTTCGCTGATCACTGTTCAGCTTCGCCACATCGCGCAGAAAAGGTCCAAGTACCTGCGCGTCGCCAACCCGCGTAAGGCGGAAACTTGAAAAGGGTTCCGCCTAATGGAAAGACGTTTGACGCTGTGTTGCTTTCGATTTGGCGGATCACCCTATCGGGCATCCGCCCTACGATTCATGACGAGGTTGTAACATGCCGGATTATCGCCGCTATAGGGTAGCGGGCGGCACGTATTTTTTTTCCGTGAATTTGCTGGTACGGAAGCAGGATTTACTGGTGCGGCATATTGACGATTTGCGAGAAGCGGTGCGGGTGACGAAGCAGGAACGGCCATTTCATATCGATGCCTGGGTGGTACTGCCTGACCATATGCACTGCGTTTGGACATTGCCGCCGGGCGATGATGATTTTTCCAATCGTTGGAAAGCGATCAAAATCCGCTTCGTACAACAACTGCCCCGCACCGAACGACGGTCCAAGGTTCGAATAGCCAAAGGGGAGCGAGGCATCTGGCAACGGCGCTTTTGGGAGCATGTGGTTAGTGATGATAACGACTATGCTCGCCATGTGGATTATTGGAATCCGATGAAACATGGTTTGGTACAGCGAAAGTCAGATGAGCCTTATTCAAGCTTCCACCGCTACGTCCGGCAGGGTGTGTTGGCGATCGATTGGGGTGGTGGCGCGGGCTTCGATGGCGGCGGGACGTTTGGAGAGCGGCAATGAGCACGAGACAGGCGGGTTGGGGTGACGACGGCACTCCAACGAATAGGCGACGGGATCGTTAAGTTCACGTTGGGGTTCGCAAGCTCGCCTCAACCTTCCCGTTGCGAAGGATGGCCGCGAATGGCAAGGAGCATCTCGGGGTGCTCCAGACCGGCAGGTTCACGTTGGGTTCTATCAACCCTTCAGACACCCCCATGCGCCGCCCAGAATTCCGCCGGGGTGCGGATCGGGTAGCGGTCGCGCAGGGCCAGCAGGGCCTTGTCGCCGGTAACAAGGACTTGCGCCTGTCCGCTTCGCAGCGCGGCGATCAGGGTGCCCAGCACCGGCTGATCGTTGGCGTCGGCCAGCTCAGGATCGTCGATGGCTGCGGGCTCGATCAGTTCTGCCATGATCGAAAGCGTGTCGATGAGGTCGTCAATGTCATTGGCGCCGAGCCCGTGCCGGTGCGCGAGCTTGGGCAGCACGCGCCGCAGTTCGACGAGGATGTACTCCGAAAGCACCACGTCCAGCGCGCCGTGTTTCCAGGCGGCGATGAGTTTCCCCGGCACGCTGGTTGGGTAGGCGATGCCGGACAGCAGGACATTGGTGTCCAGTACCGTGCCCAGGGCGGGCACGGTCAGCGCCCGGCGCGGGTTTCGGCGACGGCTGCGTCGATCTCGGCCAGGCCCTCGGCTTCAGGCACCCGAGCATACCCTGCCTCGATGCGCTGGCAAAGGGAATCGAAACGGGCCTGCATGCGGCGTATGCGCTCGAAGAGGCGGGCATCGACCAGTGCCGCAACGGGCTTGCCGTCCTTCTTGATGAGGATGCTGTCGTGACGGTACTGCACTTGATTGAGCATGTCGCCCAGGTTCTGGCGGAACGCGACGGCGCTGGTTTCGCTGATCATGGCTTCTTGATCTCTATGAATGACATGGTCATTATGATTGAGACGGCACAGCCGGGCAAGGGCGCGCTGCTCACGTATCTGCTGCCGGGCGAGGTGGGCCCGGTCGTGTGGGGGACCACTACTACGAACTCCCCGGTTCTGAAGCCTGGGCCACCTTCCTGTTCGCGAGCTTTTCTCTAGGCCACATGGTCTATCTGCCCGGCTCCTGGCTGGACGAGTTCTACGACTTGGCCCGGCGCTATACGCTGAGCGTCGGTCAGACATGACAAGTAGTAAGTAAGTAGGAGGTAACAGACATGAATTGATCCGAGGCACCCCATGCGGGGACTGCGTATCAAACCCTCTGCACCAGCTACACGGCGATCGATAGTAAGCCTCCAGCCCGCCCATCTATCCCATAACCTGGCCACCGGCCATCCTTACGTCTTTTGGATTGAGGATGGACGATGGCTACCGCGACAGAGCAGCAAGATCATATCCAGGCTTGGCAAACCAGTGGGCTGACCCAGGCCGCCTATTGCCGGCAACACGGATTGAACCCCACCACGTTCTCTGGTTGGTGGCGGCAGGTCCGGGCGCGGCCGGTCACCGGGACACCGGAGTTACTGCCCATCCAGGTGGCAGCGGCAGGCCCCGCGCTACCTGACCGGCTTGTGTTGCGCCTGGCCGCGGGGCATCAGCTGGAGCTCCCGGTCGCGGTGGCCCCGGGCTGGGTAGCGGAGTTGCTGCGGTGTCTGAGTTGATCGCCCGCCCGGCGGCCCTGTGGCTGGCCGTCGCACCGGTGGACCTGCGCCTGGGCGCCGACGGGCTGTCCTTGTATGTCCAGCAGGTGCTGCAGGCGGACCCGTGCGCCGGGCACGCTTATCTGTTCCGCAATAAGCGGGCAACCGCATAAAATTGCTGGTGTGGGATGGGACC
>JAJRDJ010000263.1 GCA_028678445.1 Methylococcaceae bacterium | reverse complement strand
GGAAAACGTAGTGCCATCATCACGAAGTTCGGCGAAAACCACGAGTCCATGACCGATGCCATGGCCAAAGAAATCATGCTTGAGCGCTTGGATATCGAGGATGAAATATCTCGATTGATAAGAGTGTATCTACCCCGTTTCGAGAAAGTATTGACGGTAAAAAATCTGGCGCGCTACTACCAGATCGAGAGCAAAATCCGCACCGCCGTCGATGCCGGGATCGAGGAAGCGCTTCCTCTGATCAAGTAACATTGGTCGATAGCGATGCCACGGCGGATGATTCCAGTGCCATGCCGAGTCGTTGCGTTCCTTGGCTTAACCTGGTCGAGCTTGCCCGGTTGCGCGGCCCCGGAGGCGATGCAGGATCCTCTTTTCTATGTTGCGGGATCATTCAACGGTAATACCTATGCGCCATTCCGTGCTTATGGCCGCCAGGAAGCCCGGACTCTCTATAATCGGGGACGAGGGAAATCACCCTCTCGTATGTCACTACCACCGTTGGTTGATCCGGATGAGTCATTCCACGAGTACGCCGCGACCCAATCCCGCGAGGCCAAACAGGCGTTCTTCAGGGGACGCTACAACCGGTCGCGGGCGAGGCTACCCAAGAACATCGAGCAATGGCGTTCGGAGCCCGACATCGCGAATCCGGGTCCCGATCTCGCGAATTACCCGAACAGCGCGTTCACCTTGCCGCAAGGGCGGGCCTACATCGAACTCTCGCCCCTGACCTATTACGGCACTTCTTCGGGGAATACCGCACAGTACAACGCGGAGTTCCTGCTGCGCTATGGCGCCACCGACAACATCGAACTGCGTCTGTTCGGCAACGGGCTCAGTTGGATGGGTGGCGCCGATCCGGCTTGGGGTTTTTCACCCATCGCCTTCGACACCAAGATCAATTTGTGGCTGGAGAAACAAGAGTATTTCCTGCCGGCGGCGGGTTTCGAGGCGTACCTCCAGACGCAATGGCTAGGCAGCGCTCCCTTCAATGACGGAACCCAGCCATCATTCACGATGCTCTTCGACCAGTCGCTGCCGCTCGATATCGACCTTGAGTACAACCTCGGAATCACACGGGAACAAAATCAGGCCGGGCAGAACCACTGGGAATTCAGTTTCCAATGGGCCTTGCAGCGCGACTTCTTCAGCAAGGATTTCGCGCTCTATATCCATGGCTTCTACAACCAGGCCGCGCTGCCCCGCGTCCCGCAGTCCACACGGCCTTTTAATATTTATAATGTTTACGCGGACATACCCCAAAATGCGCTCGGCGCTGGATTCCTCTGGACGGTCAACCGCCGGCTGGCTCTCTATGGGCAGATGAGCGGGGGGACCACGCGCTCTACACCGCAGTTGATCAGCATGCTGGGCCTGGCTGTCGCGTTTTGATCAAGACCTGCTCCTGTCCGTCGCTGGCACAAATAGCGGGCGATTTCTCGGGCAGGTGGTTTCTCGGATGTACTCCCGGATCATGGCGATCCTTCCACTGCTGACACCACCTCAACAGGCCAATCATGCTCGGCACACGCACCTTAACCATAGCCCTGCTCGCCCTCGCGGTTTCCCAAGCGACCGCGGCGGCGGACCAAGCCGCCGATCCACTGGTGGCCGCCACGGATCAGTACAGCCGGGATCGCAGACGGCTGATCGCCGAGAACCTGCAACTCACCGACGCCGAGGCGAAGCGGTTCTGGCCTCTGTACGAGCAATTCGAGAAGGACTTGTACGCGCTGACCGAAAAGCGTCGCGCCACCATCGCGAAATTCGGGGAAAATTACGAATCCATGACGGATGCCATGGCGAAAGAAATCATGCTTGAGAGAGTGAATCTCGAAGAAGAGCGCATGCGTTTGAGACGAGCCTATCTGCACCGTTTCGAGAAGGTAGTGCCCGTGAAAAAACTGGCGCGCTATATACAGATCGAAAGCAAGATCCGCGCTGCCGTCGAAGCCGGGATCGCGGAAGAACTTCCGCTGATCAAGTAAGGACGGCCGACACGGATGCTTTCCGGGGAATCCTGTGGCACCCCTTTGCGACTCCGTCGCGGGCGGCTAGCGGGGCCCCGTTCATCTAGAGCTTGCGGGTCAGTTTTGATCCTCGCTTGCGCCTGGCTGAGCCTGTCCGGCTGCGCCACGCCGGCAAAAGTGCAGGGGACCCCAAGCAACCATCCTCCCGCGGCTACCGGGCTCCAGGCGCCTATGGGCGAGGGGCTGGCAGACAAGCAGGATGACCTTGCCAAGGTCAGGGCAGAATTCAACGCCGAAGCCTATGCGCCATTTCGCGCCTATGGGCGGCTGGAAGCTCGAGCTGTCTTCTGGCGGGGGCAGGGTAAACCACCTTCTGCCGTGTTGGGATCACCGGCGTTTGTCCAGCATCACCAATTCCGTGCGTTTGCCAGGACCCGGGCCCGACAGGCCAAAGAGGCGTTCTTCAAGGGCAGATACGACCGGTCGCGGGCCCGGCGGCCGGAGAACATCGAGCAATGGCGTTCGGAGCCGGACATCGCGAATCCGGGCCCCGACCTCGCGAACTTCCCGAACAGCGCATTCACATTGCCGCAGGGACGGGCCTATGTCGAACTCTCTCCTGTAACCTATTACGGCAGCGCCACTGGGACACCGGCGCAATACAACGCCGAGTTCCTGCTGCGCTATGGCGCCACGGACGATATCGAATTGCGTCTGTTCGGCAATGGCCCGAGCTGGATGGGAGGCGCCAACCCGGGTTGGGGCTTTTCACCCATCGCCTTCGACACCAAGATCCAGTTGTGGCTGGAGAAAAAGGAGCACTTCCTCCCTGCGGCGGGTTTCGAGGCGTACCTCCTGACACAATGGCTGGGCAGCACTCCCTTCAATGGCGGGACTCAGCCTTCGTTCACCTTTAACTTCGACCAGTCGCTGCCGTTCGATATCGACCTGGAGTACAACTTCGGTACGACGCGGATGCAGGATACCGCGGGGCAGAATGTCTGGGAATTCAGCTTCCAATGGGCTTTGCAGCGCGATTTCTTCAGCAAGGACTTAGCCTTCTTCATCCACGGCTTCTTCAACGCGGCGGGCCTTCCCCGCGTCCCCCAGCCAACACAGCCGGTCAACCTCTTCGGAGACTTTCGCCAGGATGCGGTCGGCGCGGGGTTCCTCTGGACGGTCAACCGCCGGCTGGCCCTGTTTGGCCAGGTCAGCGGCGGGACCACGCGCATTACACCGCAGTTGATCAGCCAACTGGGTCTGGCCATTGCGTTTTGATCAAGGCACGATCTGCCGGCCACCTGGAACAAATACCCCCCGATTTTCAGGGCAGGTGGCTCCTCAGACTTAAGGGAACCTCGAAAATGATCCGAACACACTCTTCGACTTCACTCGGGCCAGGCTTGTCGAAGTGCCATTTTTAGGCGCCCTT
>JAJRDJ010000262.1 GCA_028678445.1 Methylococcaceae bacterium | reverse complement strand
TACTCGGGCTTGTAGTCATAGTATTTGTCCACATCAACGTTTTCGAGTACCGCAAGGGCATCCTCGGTGAGGACCGCCAGCGAACAGTAGAGGGACACCAGATACGAGGCGATGGCTTTACGGCTGATGCCGCTGAATTTCACCGACAGCCCCAGGCCTTGCTCACCCGGCAGACCCGGCTGATAGAGACCGACCACGCCCTGACGGCTTTCGCCGGTGCGGAGCAGCAGGATGCTGGTTTTACCTTTATCGACTTTTAGCTTGTTGGACGGAATCAGCGGAATGCCGCGCCAGGTCAGGAACGGTGAGCCGAACAGGGTGGTGGTGGGTGGCGGTACGCCCCGGCGGGTGGCTTCGCGGCCAAACGCCGCAATGGCCTTGGGATGCGCCAGAAAGAAGGCCGGTTCCTTCCACACCTTGGTGATCAGTTCGTCGAGGTCATCCGGCGTCGGCGCGCCTGTGCGGGTGCTGATGCGCTGGTCCTTGGCGACATTGTTCAGCAGGCCGTACTCCTTGTTGTTGACGAGTTCGTCTTCCTGCCGTTCCTTGATGGTCTCGATGGTCAGGCGGAGCTGTTCCTTGATCTGATCATGCGGGCTGCTGTAGAGATCGGATACCCGGGTGTGGATATCGACGACGGTAGTCACCGCGCTCAGGAAATATTCGCGGGGCGCTTCTTCGTAGTCGACGAAGGTTTCCGGCAGATCGCTTTCATCGCGCTGCGAACAGGATGTCAGGACGCGGGAGGCATCCTTCACCTGGTTGACGCGATAAATGCCGGCTTCAACGCCGACCCACGGCAATAGATGAGTCAGCCAGCGGGGGGAAATGGTACCCAGTTGGGGTACGGTTTTGGTGGAATTGGCCAGTTGACGGGCCGCTGAGTCACTTAATGCCAGATGATGTTTGTCTTGTTCAGCCATTTCTAAATCCTCTGAAGGAGTAATGTGATTCTTGCTTCAATGTGGTTCTTGCTTGAATGATGCGATGCCTTTACGTCTGCTATGGTCATAAACCTCCCACGAAAACTCTATGCTTAACCCTAGCTCATCATCATGGTGTGTCAGATACCCGCACCATGAATGAAGAGCTCCTGCCGAGGCGCCGCCTGGCTGACATTGCTGTTTTCTGGAATGCTTCTGGTTATCCAGACGTTGCCGCCGATAGTCGAACCTCGGCCAATGGTGATGCGGCCGAGAATGGTTGCCCCCGCATAAATCACGACGTCATCTTCGATGATGGGATGCCGTGCATTACCCTTGATCAATACTCCATTTTCATCCGCCGGGAAGCGCTTGGCGCCCAGGGTGACGGCCTGATACAGCCGCACCCGTTTGCCAATGATCGTCGTCTCACCGATGACGACACCGGTGCCGTGATCGATGAAAAAGTGGGGTCCGATTGCTGCTCCGGGATGAATATCGATGCCAGTGAGCGAGTGAGCGATCTCGGCGATCATTCGCGCGATCAGTGGTAGTCCGAGTTTATACAGTTCATGGGCAAGCCGATGATTGATGACTGCGGCTATGCCTGGGTAGCACACCAGCACTTCATCGATGCTGTGGGCAGCGGGATCGCCCTCGAAGGCGGCGTGGAGGTCCGTGTCCAGCAACTCGCGGCTTCTCGGTAGCGTCGCCGCGAACTGGCGGACGATTGAGAATGCTTGGGCGTCGATTTCCTGGCTGTCCGGAAAAAGATTGCCATCCTGTTCCGCCTTAAAGCGCAGTTCCCGCTGAATTTGTTCCTGCAGTCTGTGCAGGTTGGCATCTAGGGTATGGCCGACAAAATAGTCGATGCCCTCGTCATTCAGGTCACCCGCCCCTAGTCGATTCGGATACAGGACGGTTGCTAACCCGTCGATTACATCCTTCAGTATTGTGCGAGAGGGGAGCTTGGGCGGGTGAATTTCACGCTTACGGCTTTCGAGTGAGCGCACCCGTAACGCCCGCAACTCCGCGACGACCGGGGCAATATCGAGATGGGTGTGCTGGTCTGAAGCAATGGCCACGGCTGTTCCTCCAATCAGGTGGCGAGTCCCTGCGCATCGAACAGCCCCTCGAACAAGGCCGTGCTGAGGTAGCGTTCGCCGGAGTCGGGGAGAATCACCACGATGGTTTTGCCGGCATTCTCGGGCAGCTTGGCCAGGCGCACGGCGGCGGCGGTCGCGGCCCCGCAAGATATCCCGGCCAAGATGCCTTCTTCCCGTGCCAGACGCCGGGCGTATTCGATGGCGTCTTCATTGCTGACCTGTAAGACGCTGTCGACCAGGCCGAGATCGAGAATGTCGGGCACGAAGCCCGCGCCGATACCCTGAATCTTATGTGGACCCGGTTTAAGCGGTTCTCCGGCGCGGGTCTGGGTGAGCACCGGGCTGGCCGAGGGTTCCACAGCGACCGACTTGATCGCCTTGCCCACGGTGTTCTTCAGGTAGCGGGTGACTCCGGTGATGGTGCCGCCCGTGCCGACACCCGAGACGAGGATGTCGATGTCGCCATCGGTATCTTTCCAGATTTCGGGGCCGGTGGTGGATTCATGTATTGCCGGATTGGCCGGATTCTTGAACTGCTGCAGCAGCACATAGCGGGTTGGGTCCGACGCGGCGATTTCTTCCGCCTTCGCGATGGCGCCCGGCATGCCGCGCGCGCCCTCGGTCAGCACCAGCTTCGCGCCATAGGCGATCAGCAGCTTGCGGCGCTCGACACTCATGGTCTCGGGCATGGTCAGGGTGAGGGGGATGCCAC
>JAJRDJ010000261.1 GCA_028678445.1 Methylococcaceae bacterium | reverse complement strand
GCCGGTCGTCTTCCGCTGGAAAAGATTTGATCTCGGGCTTACTTAATATGTCAGTGTATTAATGGATCGAACTACTAGGGATCAATTCGCCTGTACGTTCCATCAAGCCTCCCCGGCTGAGGCCGATTTATCGCACTCGATCATCGCGTAAGCTGAATGGTTGTGGATGGACTCGAAATTCTCAGCCTCGACCGTGTAAGCGGTAATCCAGGAATCCTCATCAAGACGCGCCGCCACATCGCGCACCATGTCCTCGACAAACTTGGGATGCTCGTAGGCATACTCGGTGACGTATTTCTCGTCGGGGCGCTTGAGTAAGCCGTAGATGGGGGAGGAGGCCTGCTCTTCCACCCATTCGATGATCTCCTCGATCCAGACAAAACCCCGCGTCGATACGGTGACCGTGACATGCGAACGCTGGTTGTGCGCGCCCCGTTCGGAGATGGCCTTGGAGCGCACGGGCAGAGGCTGGTAACGGGAACCACCACCCGCAGTCGGTTGCTGGCGACCCCGCCGCTGATTTCGCCCAGGAAGCTGACCTGGTAGTCAACCAGGCTCTTCACGCCGCTGACGGGTGCGGCCTTCTCCAGAAAATAGGGGAAGCGCATTTCGATATGTCCGGATTCCGCTTCCAGGTGCGTCGTCATTTCCGCCAGCATGTCCTTGAAAGAGGTTACGCTGATTTCGCGTTCATGCTGGTTGAGGATTTCCACGAACCGAGACATGTGGGTGCCCTTGAAGTCCTGTGGCAGGTTCACGGTCATGTCGAAGCGCGCTATCGTGTGTTGTTCGCCCATCGCTCGATCGCGCACTCGCACGGGGTGCAGAATGTCCTTGATGCCGACCTTATTGATCGGCATTCGCCGCGTATCGGTCCGGCTCTGCACGTCTTCCAAGGCGAAAGGCGGGGTGTATTCGGGGTTTTTCATGCGCCGGGTCTCCATGGCCGTCAGTGAGACAGGGGTTTATCGGGATGGGCCACTCTGCCGAGCGTGGCCATCAGCTCATCGGCAATCGTTTGTGCCGATCCGCTGGTAATGAAGACCAGCCGTCCACGGGCGTCATCCATGCTGCGGGCGGCCAGGGGAACCGGCGGAAACAGGCGGCTTCCCGCACCATGAATCGCCACCGGTTCAAACTGATCGGGCAGATGGACCACGCCCTTGATGCGCACGAGTTCAGGGTATTGCGCCAGCAGGGCTTCGAGGTGACGTTGAAGGATCGACCAGGGCAGGGGTTGTGGCAGATGGATGGAGACACTCCTGAAGCCATGGTCCGGACCGTCCACGCCCTCGGGAACCTTGCGCGGCCCGGTCGCGGCGAATTGCAGTGCTGCTGGATCGATCCGCCCATGCAGGGCCTGAAGCCTGGGGGTCAGTGGCGCCAAGGCGTCGAGACGGTCTTCGAGCCGTTTGATTGCATCGCTTCGGGCCAGATCGGATTGGGTGATGATGATCCGGTCGGCCCAGGCAACCTGAGCTTGAGCCTCGGCAAAACGGTCAAGCTGTGACTCGCCCGAGGGTGCCGCCACCGCTGCAATGATGGCATCCAGCCGGTAGTGTCTGGCCAGCCAGCTATCCCGTAGCAGGGTATCGAGGACCGGTTCGGGACTCGCGACTCCACTGGTCTCGATGCAGACCCGTTCGAATTTCGGTGCTCCGGGTTTACCCCAGGCCATGCGGATATTTTTGAGTACTGGCGCCAGCGCGCCGCGCACCTGGCAACATAGGCAACCGCCGGATAAGGTCATCAACGGAATGCCCTGTTGTTCGATGAGCTGCTGATCGACCGGGGTTGTGCCGAACTCGTTGATGAGCACGGCGGAGGCTGGCCATTCGCGTAAAAGACCGTTCAGCAAGGTGGTTTTGCCGCTACCGAGGAAGCCGGTGATGACAACGACGGGGAGTTTTGCTTGCGGAAGTGTCGTCATGAATGCGTCTGTGGCGTCTGGGATAGCGTTAAGGGGTCATGCTTGCACGGGGCATCCTTTGTGCTAGCGGTTGTCCACGCCGACCGCTTCGAGAGGCGCGGTCATGACCGTCAGCGGTTCCCCCGCTCCCCCGCAGGGCGTTATAGAAAGAGTGGGGTCGACCGGCATGGCACGCTGCGCCTGTCTGGTCACCCAGCAACAGAAGGGTATCGCCGTCACAATCGACGCGAAGCTCCCGGAGTTGCTGGGTATGTCCGGATGCCTCGCCTTTACGCCAAAGCCTTTTAGTGGATCGCGACCAGTAACAGATCGGTCCGCTGGTGAGGGTCTCATCGATGGCCTCACGGTTCTTCCTGGCCAGCATCACTACTTCGCCCGTAGCGAACTGCTGGGCGATGGCTGGGAGCAATCCCGCGCCATTGAACCGCAACTCGGCGAGAACCTCCATCCAGGGCAGACTGGTGCCAAGCGGCAGGTTTTCTGCTTGTTCAATCACCCTATCTCCTCTGGTTTCTGATTGGCTGGGCTGACTTCGTTGGCGGCCTGTTGAAACCAGCCGATGACCCGTTGCCAGTGGTCTTCTCCGTAAAACCTGATGAAGCGTTGAGTTTCCTCGTGCCCGGCCTGACTCAGGATTTTCAGCCGTTCGGCGACATAGTCAGGCGTCAGGGGGATGCCGCAGTGCACGGTGATGCATT
>JAJRDJ010000260.1 GCA_028678445.1 Methylococcaceae bacterium | reverse complement strand
CCTGATTACGCCCAAGTCCACGGTCGCGATCTCCTACTCCAAGAATGGCGGGGCCAAGTTCAAGACGCTCAAGAGCGTGAAGGTCACCAAGGGTGTCTACACCTGGAAGCCGGCCAAGAGCCATATCAGCAACCAGGGCGTGATCCGCGCCTGCGCGCCGCCCGACTACAAGCGGAAGAAGGTCCAGATCTGCGAAACCGTACGTACCGTGGTTCAGCCCTGAACCGAGACAGACGCCATCCCGACGGGATCAAGTCCCGCCGGAGTGGCGTCAACAAACCCCAACTCGCTCGTTTTAATCCAGAAGATCGGAGAATGATCATGAAATCCAAGCATCTTTTAACTGCAATTGCCGCGGGTCTGGCGCTGAATTCCGGCGCCTCCTTCGCTCTGGCGCCCAACGTCACGCCCGACATCGAAATCTGGATGTCCGGCGCTACCGCCCAGGACGGTAACATCGGCCAGTTGTTTCAGGAATTGTGCAAGCCGGGCACGTTGGACACTTTCCGTGATGGCGTGACGGGAACGACCACCGGCGCCGCTCACTCGGCGTATTTCTGCAACCTGGACACCGCCAAGGTCACCGGCCTGTCCCAGACCGAGCCGAAAGTGCTGTTTCACAAGACCAGTTCCTCGCGGGAAGGCAGCGTGACCGTCGGCGGTTCGGGAATCGGCGTGAACCCGGTGCTCCTCAAGCAGCAGGTGGATGCCATGGTGATCAGTAATGGCAACTGCCAGGCGCCGGCCAATGGTGAAAGCTTCTATCGCTGCCGCATCAATCAGCCGGGCGACACCATCCGCCAGGTGCCGGATGCGGGTGTTTCGGACGTCAACCCGGAACTGTTCGTAGGCCCCAATACGCCAGCCAACACCGCGCCGGTCGATGCCGCTCAGGTGGCGCGTCTGCTGGAAGTCAAGTCGGGCGGCACCCTGGTGTTCAACACCCCGGTGACCCTGGACCTGCGTAATACCCTGCAGAAGGCCCAGATTTTCACGGGTCAACTGGCGGCCGACTGCGAAGGCCAGGAAACCGAGGCCTGCATGCCCAGCCTGAGCAAGAACCAGCTCGCCGCCCTCTTCGCGGGCTCCATTGGCAAGTGGGACACCATCAAGGTGGTGAGCAAGGACGGCGTTTCCCGTCCCCTGACCGACTTTGGCTCGCCGGGGGATAACAAGGTGCATATCTGCCGCCGGGTGGATGGCTCGGGCACCCAGGCTTCCCTGAATGCCAAGATACTTAACGCACCCTGCACCCCGGGCGCCAAGAATCCCGCTGCGACCAGTAACGATGCGGCCGGTCCGATCGTACGGCTGAATCCGGGTTCCGGGGACGTCGATCGCTGCCTGGACGACCACGACAAGGGCGCCAACTCGGGTGGGCTGAATCCCACCAACACCAAAGCCTGGGCGATTGGTATACAGACCACCGAAAGGAATACCAAAAATACGCTACAGTACCGCTACATCAAGCATGACGGTCAAGCGCCCACCATCGAGAATGCCGCCGCCGGCCGTTACGGCTTTGCGGTGGAAGTCACCTATCAGTGGTTGAAATCGGGCGGGCCCACTGGCGACAAGGCCAAGATCATCAACAAAATCGCCACCGATGCCGGCAAGCCCTCCATCATCGCCAACAACAACAAGGCCTTTGCCTATTCCTGGGGTCAGGGCGGTTATCTGGCGGTGTCGGCTTCCGGCCACCCGGTCAGCGAGAATGGCGTACTTGACGTGAATGCACCGGTCACGCCTTACACGCACGCGCCGGATGGATTGTTGCTCGACAATTGCCGCGTGCCGGTGATCGATGACAACAAGGCCAATCGCCTGTAAGGTTAAGGAGTCTCTCGTGGTGTCCATGACCCGCTAAGCAAGTGGGGGGAAGAAATCGGCCGGTGGCTTATGTCACCGGCTTTTTTTCCGACGGACGACATCGGCGAGTCCATAGGTGCCGGCCAGAAGGACAATCCTGCTGACCCGCACGTATGGGTTTGTTGGGCAGACCTCAAGCAAATGGTTGATCAGTTGAAGTTTCAATCCCTGCGACACCGTTCGTTACATGCGCCTTTGGGGCGCTTTTTCCGTTGGTGGCCGCTGTCCGTCCTTGGCCTCTTGGGTGCCTGCTGTGTAGTCTCCAGCGCAGTGGCCGAAGAGGCGGAAGCAACCCCTCGCTTCGACGTCTGGGAGTACCAGATCGACGGCAACACTACCCTGGATAACCCTATCATCGAGCGGACGGTGTATGGCTATCTGGGCGAAAGCAAGAGTCTGGCCGACGTCGAACAGGCCCGGCTGGCACTGGAAAAGGCCTACCATGAAGCCGGCTATGCCGCCGCGTTGGTCAGCATCCCCGAGCAGGACGTCAACGAGGGCGTGGTGGTCCTGCGCGTCACGGAAGGCACCGTGGACCAGCTCAAGGTAACGGGTTCCACCTACTTTTCGCCGAACCGCATCAAGGAAAAAGTACCGTCGCTGGCCGAGGGTCAGCCACTCAACATGCCGAAAGCGCAAGTGGAGCTGAGCAAGCTGGCAGCCGAGAACCCGGATCGTCAGGTCACGCCGGTCATGCGCGCTGGCCAGACACCCGGGACGATGGAGGTGGAGCTGCAGGTCAAGGACGAACTACCTCTCCATGCCATGGTGGAGCTGAACGCCCGGAACAGCATCAACACTACGCGTCTCCGCCTGCCGGTCCTGCTGCGGTATGACAACCTCTGGCAGCTCAATCACAGCGCCTCGCTGCAATATCAGGTGTCGCCCGAGAATCCCAGCGAAGTGCAGGTCTGGTCGGGTACCTACGTGTTGCCGATCGAAGCCATCGACTCCCGGCTGGCGCTCTACGGCATCGGCCTGGACTCGCAAAGCGATGTGACAACCGCGGGCGCGCTCAACGTCGTGGGTAACGGCAACATCTTTGGCGCGCGACTGGTCAAGCCCTTGCCCAGTTTTCCGGAATACCTCCAGTCGGTAGGTTTTGGCTGGGACTACAAGGACTTTGGCCAAAGCCTCAAGCCGCTCTCCGATCCTGGCGCGCCCATCGACAACAGCCCGGTGACCTATTCGCCCTTCCAGGTCAACTACAGCGGCACACTGCTGGGCAAGACGGGCCGGCTGACCCAGCTAAACACCGAACTGAATTTCAACTTTGCCGGTATGGGCAGCAACTATGAGCAATTCGAAAAGCGCCGTCCGGGGGCCACGCCGAATTACCTCTATTTGGCCGGGGAGGTGACGCATCGGGAGCCTTTGCCGGAAGATATGGCTGTGCAATTCCGGGCCAGCGGCCAGATCGCCAACAGCCCGTTGATCAACAACGAACAGATGGGCTCCGGCGGCATGCTGACCGTCCGCGGGTATCACGAGGTCGAGCGCCTGGGCGACAACGGGGTGATTGGCTCCATGGAATTCTGGTCCCCCGATCTCGGCGCCCTCGACATGGATGGTCTGGAGCAGCTCAATGACCTGCGGTTTCTGGCATTCATGGATGCGTCCGAGCTCTGGCTGAATGGTCCGGTCTCACCCGGTACGCCCAACAAATTTGACCTCTGGAGCACGGGTGCCGGCTTCCGCATGCGCGCCTTCAGAAACTTCAACGGCGAGTTCTACTGGGAGTATCCCTTCATCGCCACGGAGTTTGTTCGAGCCGGGCAGCAACGCATCGATTTCAGGGTGGCTTATGATTTCTAGAAACTCTGCTTGCGACAAGGCGGCAAAGTCTGACGGCCCCGCACCTCTGGCAGTCCGGAAAAAGACCCTGACGGCGTCGATTCAACGGGTGCTGGCCGCCGGCCTGTCGCTGGGGATGTCCCACGCCATGGCTGGCGAACTGCCGATTCCCAAGGCGGCTTTGGTAAGCATGGGGCGTGCCGACCAGGTGGTGAACGGCAACAAGATGGTCATCAACCAGTACACCGACCGGACCGTTCTGAACTGGGAGAAGTTCAATATTGGCAGGGAGAACACGGTCCAGTTCAAGCAGCCTTCGGCGGTTTCCGTGGCGTTGAACCGTATCGGCCAGTCCGACCCCAGCCAAATACTGGGGAACCTAACCGCCAATGGCCAGGTGTATCTCCTTAACCCCAATGGTTTCGTGTTCGGCAAGGATTCCACGGTCAACGTCAATACCCTGGTCGCGACCAACCTCAACATCACGGACGATACCTTCGAACGCGGTATTACCAAGGTTTTCAATCAGGATGGCCGCGCCGCGCTCACCGGCACGGGCCAGGTCTTCCGGACCGATGCCGAGGGCAACAAAATCAAGATCGGCATCGAGTTCGAGAAGGGAGCGAAAGTCAGCACCGATAAAGCGGGCCGCCTCATCGCCGCGGCTCCCTCCATCATGAACCGGGGCGAAATTTCCACTCCAGATGGCCAGATACTGATGGTGGCCGCCACCGATAAGGTCTATCTGCAGGAAACCAGCGGCGATTCCTCGCTGCGCGGGCTGGTGGTTGAGGTGGCGACCGGCGGCGACGTGACCAATGTCGGCAAGATGGTCGCCGCGCGGGGCAACGTGACCCTCGCCGGGTTTGCCGTCAATCAGGAAGGCCAGGTGTCGGCCTCGACGGCGGTCCAGGCCAATGGCTCGGTCCGCCTGCTGGCCCGGGAGGGCGCCGTGGCCCGGCGCGATGGGGACAAATGGCTGCTGCAGGCCAGTTCGACGACCCGCCGCAGCGCTCAGGACGATGGGTTGGGCACCCAGGCCAAGGTGACTTTGGCTACGGGCAGCGTCACGGAGGCGACGCCAGATCTGAAGGACAAGGCAACGGCCGTCGATGGGCAGACCCAGGAAGCGTCCCGTGTCGAGATCATGGGCAAGCAGGTGCGGATCGAAAACAACGCCACCTTGCGTTCGCATTCGGGCAAGGTCTCGATCACCGCCACGGAAAACCCGAGCAATCCGACCTTGCCCAACATCAAGAACGACAGCAAGGTGGTGATTGCCAAGGGCGCCAGGATCGATGTCTCCGGCATCAAGAATGTCAGTCTGGCCATGGAGCGGAATGTGGTCGAGGTCGAGCTGCGCAGCAATGAATTGCGCGATGCGCCGGTGCAGAAGAATGGTCCTCTGTACGCCAAGAAGGTCAAGGTGGACATCCGCAAGGGCACGCCGATCGCCGACATTACCGGCGCGCTCGATCGCATTGCGCGGAGCGTGGCTGAACGCAGCACCAGCGGCGGGTCCCTGGCGATTGCTTCCGAAGGAGACGCGATACTGGCCGAAGGGGCGCGGATCGATCTCAGCGGCGGCAGCGTCCGCTATCGCTCGGGTTATGTGAACACCAGCATCCTGATCGGACCGGATGGCCGCTCGGCGGTCGATATCGGCCAAGCCGATCCGAATGTGCGTTGGGTCGGTTTGATGGAGCCGTTTACCCGCATCTACACCGGCTCAAACCTATCCGTCAGCAGTAAGATCATCGGACCTGCCCAAGGGGGCAAGTACGAGTCCGGGTACGTGGAAGGCAAGTCCGCCGGGACCCTGGACATCCGTGCCGCGGCGCTGGCGCTGGATGCCGAAATGCAGGCTGCCGCCATCAACGGCTCGCGGCAGCGCTTGCCGGAACTGCAGGCGGCGGGCGGGCAGCTTTCCATCGACCTGGCGCGCACGCCGGGCAATAATCAGGATGTGCGTTTTGGCAAGGCTACGGACGCAGCGGCCGACCCCGACAAAGGCATCGCCACCCATCCCGACAACCCCAATCAGCCGCTGGCCCTGACGGTGGACGGTACACGGCTGCGCAAGACCGGTCTGCAATCGATCAGCGTCAACACGCATGGCAAAATCAGCGTTGACGCGGGACACACCGTTGAACTGGTGGAGGCCGGTGCCCTGACCCTGAGGGGCGGTGATGTCGCAATAGCCGGGAATATCAAGTCCTTGGCGGGCAAGGTCGACCTTGAGACCCAGGTGATCGGGGGCAGCGGTTCCACGGGTGCCATTACCCTCGAATCCGGCAGTGTCATCGACACGCGGGGCGGCTGGAACAACGACCGTCCGGCGGTGTCGACGGGCGTCACCCGGTTTGATGGCCACCCGCTCCGCATTGATGGCGGTACCGTTGCGGTCAAGGCCGAGGGTGATGTGAACGTTGAGGCGGGCAGCCGCATCGATGTCAGCGGCGGCGCGCATCGTCAGCTGGACCGGAAGATCAAGGCCGGCGATGCCGGCAGCATCTCCCTGGAAGCCGCCGCCATCGGCGGCTCCGATCTATCGATGCAGGGCACCCTGCTGGGCCATGCCGTGGTCGGAGGGCGTGGCGGATCGCTGTCGATGATCTCGGATCAGGTGCAACTGGGCTTCAATGACACCCCGCCCGCCGAGGGTGCCCCGGTGCCCCTGTTCCTGGACGATCAGTTCTTCACCCAGGGTGGCTTTGCCCACTATACCCTCGGCTCCAACAAGAGCGGGGTACAAGTCAGCGATTCTGCCGACATCAAGGTGCGCGTCGACAACCGCATTCTGGGGCCGGACGCCGTCGGCAAGGCCACCGGCGCCGATCTCCGCGAGTTCAGCCAGGTCTCCCTGCTGCCGGAGCAGTCCCGTCCCGGCGGTGAACTCACCCTGCAATTGGCGCAAAAGGTCGGCTTCGGCGGCAAGGACGCCGCCATCCGGATCGGTGAGGGCGCGGCGATCACCACCGACGCGCGGGGCAAGATCAACCTCAAATCGGATGGCAGCATTGTCGTCAATGGCACCCTGACCGCCCAGGGCGGCGAGGTGGACATGAACATCGCCACCCCGGCCCAGACCGATCCCGGCTTCTTGCCCAACCAGGGCATCTGGCTGGGTTCGGGCAGCAACCTCGATGTCAGCGGGACCAGCCTGACCTATCAGGACGCACTGGGCCGGATGACGGGTGACATCCTGGCGGGCGGCAAGATCAGTCTGCATGCCGACCGGGGTTTCATCATCACGGATCTCGGCGCGTCGATGAACGTTTCGGGCACGGCAGGGCTGCTGGATCTCCCGGCCTCGACCGCCAATCAGTCGCGAATAACGCAGCGGCAATTGATTGCCTCCGATGCGGGGCATATCGAACTCCAGGCCGCCGAGGGCATGCAGTTGTTTGGCTTCATGAAGGCCGATGGCGGCGGGCCAGGTGCCGCCGGCGGCGATTTGCAGGTGGAACTGAACCCCTTCACCCGGAATGAACCCGAGCAAGTATCGGGATTGCCATTCCCGCGGGTACCGAGCGTGATAGCCATCTCCCAGAATACCGGCGTGGATCAGCAGGCGCCTGATCAGGGCGCGAATGTTCCGGTCAGCCAGTATGGCCAGGCGGTGATTTCGGCCGAACAGGTGAGCTCTGGCGGATTTTCTTCCGTGACCTTCAGGACGCTCGACCGGATTGACCTGCTCGGGGACGTGACGCTATCGGCTCAGCACAGCATCGCGCTGGATGCGCCGGTCCTGGCCTTCAAGCCGCTGGGCGATGCGGAAACCCCGCAAGTCCTGATCACGGCCCCGCACGTGGCGCTGGGATCCACCCAGACGCGGCCGGGCAAGCACGCTCCCAGTGGCGGACCGGGCAATTTGCAGGTGGCCGCGGGGTTGATCGACTTGACCGGCACCATGGCCCTGCAGGGTTTCGGGTCGGCCAATCTGACCAGCAGCGGCGACCTGCGGCTGACCGGCGTGCGCACCAATCAGCAGCAGCGCGATTTTCTCGGCGCATTCCTCACTGCCGGTGACCTGGCCCTGGGCGCCAACCAGATATATCCCTCGACACTGACGGACTTCCGTATCGCGGTTGAGGGTAACCCCACCGGGACACTGACGGTGGCGCCGGGTAACGGTACCGGTTCAACCCCCTTGTCGGCGGGTGGCAGGCTGACACTGGAAGCGCCCAACATCGTCCAGGGCGGGACGCTCAAGGCGCCCATCGGCGAGATCAACCTCAAGGCCAGCAACACGCTGGAGTTGGCGGCAGGCAGCATTACCTCCAATTCGGCCCAAGGCAGCGTGATTCCCTTTGGTCGGGGTCAGGGCGGCCTGGACTGGATTTATCCCCTGGGGCAGCAAAACCTGATCTACACGGCTCCGCCGGAGAAGAAACTCTCCCTGGAAGGCGCGGTGATCGATGTGGCGTCGGGGGCAGTCATCGATACCGCCGGTGGCGGCGATCTGCTGGCCTACGAGCATGTGCCGGGCCCGGGTGGGAGCTACGATGTTCTGGATCCCGCCAGCCCCGGCTACCAGGGCTCCTACGCGATCATTCCCGGTTACCGGTCCAGCGCCGCGCCCATTGATTTCCTGGAATTGCCGGACAGCGGGCTTAAGGTGGGCGATAGTCTGTATCTCTCGGGTGGCGGCGGTCTGGAAGCGGGTCATTATGTCCTGATGCCGGCGCACTATGCGCTATTGCCCGGCGCCTACCTGGTGACGCCGAAGGCGGGTACGCAGGATCGCCTGCCGGGCTTCAAGCAGAAGGATGCGAATGGCGCCCAGATCGTGTCCGGGTACCGGACGGTGGCCGGCACGACGATCCGCGAGCCGCGCTGGACGGGTTGGTCGGTGGAAAAGGGCAGCGCCCTTAGCAAACGCGCCGAGTATGCAAAATATCAGGCCAATGATTTTTACACCGGCAAGGCCAAAGAGCAGGAGGCGCTCGTGCCTTACCTGCCGCAAGACGCGGGTGCCATTCGGTTATCCGCCGGCAGCGGCCTGAATCTCGATGGCCTCATCAATGCCACGCCGGCGGACAAGGGCCGTGGCGGGCGTCTCGATATCGCTGCCGACGCCATCAGCGTAGTCGCCGAGTCGCAAGTGGCGCAAGCGGCCACTGGCAGCGTGCGGCTGTTCTCGGAACGGCTCAACAGTCTGAATGTCGCCAGCATCTCCCTCGGCGGCATTCGTAGCTACGGGCCAGACGGTGTGACGGTTGATGTCAAGGCCAATACGGTCGAACTGGGTCAGGGCGCCCAACTGGAGGGCCAGGAGTTCATTCTGGCCGCCAAAAAGGATGTCACGCTGGCGCAGGGCTCCAGCATTGCAACGCTGGGCAGCGAAGCGGATAGCCAGGGTGAAAAGCCGGTCTACCTTCTGAATCGGGACTCGGCTTTTGTCCGTGTATCCAGCGGTCCGCAGGCTAACCTGAAACGGGCGGAAGCAGAAGGCCGCAGCGGCAATATCACGCTGGCAGCCGGCTCGAGCATCGCTTCCTCGGGCTCGATCATGCTGGATGCGGCCGCTGATAACACGCTGTCTGGCACGCTCACCAGCGAAGGCGGTTCGGTGTCTCTCGGCGCGAAACGCATCAGCCTGGGCGAGGTGGATTTCAGCGCCAGCGGCCTGATCCTGGATCAAACCCGCCTGAGCGCGCTGCAGGCGGACGAACTGATCCTGAATAGCGGCAGTGATATCAGCCTGTACGGCGCCACAGCCGTCAGCGCCAGGCAGTTGACGCTGCGTTCGGCCGGACTGCTGGGTTTCAACAACGCGGGCCGCGAAGCCTCATTGCAAGCCGATGCCATAACGATTGACAATGCCTCGGGCGTCATCACATCGCGCATCGGCAGCGGCAATGGCAACCTGACCCTGAGCAGTAAAACCTTGACGCTGGGTG
>JAJRDJ010000259.1 GCA_028678445.1 Methylococcaceae bacterium | reverse complement strand
CTTGCCGGCGCCCAAGGCGGCGACCATCGCCGTCGCGGTGAGCGGGCCGAGCCCCGGAATCGCCCCGAGCTTCTGACACGCCGGGCTCTGGCGATACACCGTTTCGATGTTGTCCAGGTCACCCTGGATCTGCCGATCGAGGTCAACCAGGCGGTCGTAACTTTCGGCAAACACCGCGCGCGGCAGCGCTCAGGTCGTTCTCGGTATCCTCCAGGATTTCCGGCAGCCGCTGGCGCCGTTGGCCCAGTCCCTGGCGGATCACGATGCCGTATTCACCCAATACCCCCCGCGTTTGATTGGCCACCGCCGTGCGTTGCTTGACGAGGTTCTGGCGAACCCGGTGCAACATCTGAATGTCCTGCTGCTCGGGGCTCTTCAAGGGCACAAACCGCAGGTTCGGCCGGCCGACCGCTTCACAGATCGCTTCCGCATCGTTCGCGTCATTCTTATTGCCCTTGACCTACGGCCTGACAAACTGGGGACTGATCAAGCGCACCTCATGGCCCAGCTTGATCAACTTCCGGGCCCAGTAGTGCGCCCCCGCGCAGGCCTCAATGCCAATCAGCGCCGGGGGCAGGTTGGCAAAGAAGGCCAGAACCTGCGCCCGCTTCAACTGCTTAAGCAGCACCTTCTTGCCAGCGCGATCCACACCGTGCACCTGAACAGGGTGAATGTGTTCTACCCAGCTATCATCACTCTATCAAGGGATTGCATTGAATCCTGGACAGTTGCTCCGGAATGACTGAAAAAACTACCCCAGCTACGCCATCCGGACCGTCCCCCTTGAACCTGAAAGACCTTCAACTCCATCTCGTTCAGCGCAGCGAAGAACCCCGTTTCCTGGCGCTGATGCAGGCGCATCATGTCCTGGGTGCCCTGCCCAAGATCGGCGAAACCCTGTGGTACGTGGTCACTTCCCTCGGCGAGTGGGGGGCCTTGCTGAGCTTTTCGGCGGCGGCCTGGAAATGCGCGGTGCGGGATCGCTGGATTGGCTGGGATTACCGCCACCAGTATGATAGCCTGAACCTGGTCGCCAACAACAGCCGCTTCCTCATCCTGCCAGACTGGCACTACCGTAACCTGGGTTCCAAAACCCTGGCGTTGTGCCAACGGCGACTCCCAGGCGACTGGCAGCAGCACTTCGGCCACCCTTTGGTGCTGCTGGAAACGTTCGTCGCTCCCGAGCGCTTCCAGGGTACCGTTTATCAGGCGGCGAATGGGTCCTATCTTGGCAACACCCAAGGGTTTCGCCGGACCCGCCAAGGCTATAGCGCCACCGCCCACGCGCCGAAAAAAGTCTTCGTCAAGCCGTTGCGGACCGACGCGCGAACGGTGCTCTCCCGTCCCTGTTTAGACTCCCACTATCGTATCGGAGCCCCGAAGATCATGCTGACCGCCGACCCGATGCGCTCTTTACCGGATTTTTTCATCGCTATCCCCGATCCGCGCCGCGCCCAAGGGCGGCGCCACTCCTTGCCGACTGTGTTGGCCATCGCCGCCGGGGCGATCCTCTGTGACCGGCGCGGTTATAAGGCCATCGCGGATTGGGCCAACCGCCTCGGCCCCAAGGCGCATGAGCGGTTCCGCTGCCGCCGGGCCCAAGGGATCGGCCGCGTGCCGAGTGAATACATTATTCGTGATGGCCTCATCCGCGTCGATCCGGAGGCGTTGGACCGCGCCCTGCACCAGTGGAATGCCACCTATGGCTTGGCCGATAACAGTCTCGCCATCGACGCACACGGGAATCAAACCCACATCATGCGCGTCGTCGGCCATCAATCCAAGGCCTACTACACCCAAAAAAAGTAGGCACCCTGCCGGTCGACGGTGACGCCGACACCGCCCAGCAGACCAACGCAATCACCATGGCCATCCCCTTACTCGACGCCATCGATAGCAAAGGCAAGGACCTCACCGCCGATGCCCTGCTGACCCAGCGCCACCTGGCCGAGTCTCTGGTTGAGGAACGGCAGGCTCACTACCACTTCACCGTGAAAGGCCATCAACCCACGCTCCTGCAGGACATCCCCCTGTACTTTCAGGCGCGGAAGGCACCGGATTTCGTCGAGGTCACACCGCCCGACCATGGGCGCATTGAGACCCGAAAAATCTGGACCACCATCCAGCTCAACAGTTACCTCGACTTTCCCCATGTCTGCCAAGCGTTCGTTGTTGAACGCGACACCTACCACAATAAATCCGGCCAGCAGACCCATGAAATCGCCTATGGCATCACCAGCCGTCCTGCGGAACAGGCCGATGCGCAACGGGTGCTGCAGACCAACCGGGGACACTGGTCCATCGAGAATAGCTGCCACTACCGCCTCGATTGGAACTATGATGAGGACCGCTGCCGCATCCGCACCGGTTATGGCCCGGAGAATGTCACCCGCTTGCGCCGCTTCGCCCTCAGCTTCATCCAGTCCAAAGGGGTCGCCAACGTAGCGCAAAAGATGCGGGAACTGGGCATGAATACCCGGTTGGTCTTCGACTACCTGAAAATGACCAAAAACGCGTGCTTCGCCGACGTCAGCTCAGGCTGAAAATGGGGAGAACAAAATTACCGTGGCATAGTGCATAGTGCTGGGGCGGGCGGTAACCCCATGTGCAGTTCCCGCCAGCCGCCCTCAGTTCAGCTCAGAGAGGCAGTCGCTATAACTCTTCGTTCCCGGCGTCAGTCCCACTTCGGTGCAGACGGCATCAGGCTTGGCTTGGTTGGGGTCTTTGGGCCGTCCCCATTGCGTTAATTGACCGGTAGTCATTCCCTTGGGCGGCGTATAGGCGATGCCCTTCATCAGCCGCGGATAATCCGCGCTCATCTGGTTGGTCAGTGAATTTATGCATGCCGCTTGTTTCAGCTCTTTTGCTGAACGCTGAACGTCCCGGTATTTGTCGATGGTAGCGTAGGAATACGCGCCACAATGCGCGGTGTAACGTCGCTTGGTATGGTTGGGCCAAGTGACGTCGAGCGTGTACTCGGCATCGAAGTGGTTAGTCTGGGGTAAAGCCCCGGAAAGCAGAAAAAATGACGCGCCGGTGAGTATCATCTTGGCGATGTTTGCTGCTTGCTCCTCCTCCTGCACTTTGGACATGATGGAGAGTTTTGCTTCGATAAAGTCGCCCTGAGGCGGGGCGATGTAGACGGCAGAGTAGAGCCCCGTGCTTTGCAGTGATCTCGCTAACGCATAGGGCGGGCTGGATTCTCCTTCATCAGCCGCCGATGAAATGTAGGCGGGGAAGCCCCTCGCACCCACGCCCTTGGAATGATCCAGCACGCTCCCCGAGTCCTTATCAGCGGCGGTCAAGTAGTAGCCTGAATAGCAACCACTCAGGGTGAGCGGGGTCAGCAGAAGAACTGCGAGGGATTTGCTTCGCAAAACCATACGAGGGTCCATTGATCTGGGTGAGCTGGGGACCGTGAATAGGGCGGATGACAATGGATTTCCATCTGTCCTGCCTTTACTGCCCCTATGAAGGGTTCATTTGCTTCGGATACAAAGAGAAGGCTGGTTGGCCATGCTGTGCATGACCGGCCTTCTTGGGCAGCCGCATTTGGCGTGAAATCCCATTTGATCCTAATCTAGATGGCTAGACGGTGCCCCTTGGTACGCTCGTCGAGCTCGCGGGCCGCCAGCGCCAGAGCGACGGCACCCCATCCATCGAACACCAACTCAATGGCCAAGAACAGGCCAAT
>JAJRDJ010000039.1 GCA_028678445.1 Methylococcaceae bacterium | reverse complement strand
TGGACGACATCGGCGCCGGCCTTGAGAACATTGGCGACTTCTTCCCCCAGGCGGGCGAAGTCGGCTGAGAGAATGGAGGGGGCAATCCAGGGTGTATTCATGGGGGTCGCTCGTTCGATAAACAAAAGCCGGTGCGTCACCGACGCCCCGGACCTGCTCCAAAATTCGGCCCGGGCCCGCGTGTTGGCTAAGAGCCATCAAGGCCGGTCTGAAACGCCCGCCATTTTCACACTTCCCCCGGTTACGGGCAAGCCGATTGCCGCAGCCGCGTCAAGCAAGGGAACCGCACCCGTGTCGGGTAATGAACTGATTGTTTCGCACGATGACTCCCGGATCCTGTCTCAATGACTCCTGCTACCATCTTGTGATCTGCAATTCACCCTCCAACTGCCCCGTACCCACCATGTCCGATACCCACACCTTCCCTCCCGGTTTTCTCTGGGGCGCCGCCACTTCCGCTTACCAGATCGAAGGATCGCCCCTGGCCGATGGCGCCGGGCCGAGTAACTGGCATCGCTTCAGTCACTTGCCAGGAACCGTCGCCAATGACGAGCACGGTGACCTGGCCTGCGATCATTACCGCCGCTATGCGGACGATGTGATGTTGATGCAGGAAATCGGTCTCAACGCCTACCGGTTCAGCATCGCCTGGAGCCGGATTTTTCCGAAAGGCCGTGGTCCTATCAACCTCAAGGGGCTGGATTTCTACCGGCGGCTGCTCGACAAATTGAATGAGGCCGGCATCGCGCCATATGTGACGCTGCATCACTGGGATTTGCCGCTGGCGCTGGACGAGCGCGGCGGCTGGGCCAACCGGGATTCGGCCTACTGGTTCGCCGATTATGCGCACAACCTGTTCAAGGTAATGGGCGGGCAGGTGCGGCAATGGACTACGCTGAATGAACCCTGGGTCATGGTCCATGAGGGATATGTGGAGGGTTCCCATCCGCCCGGATTGAGTTCGCTGGAGCAAGCCCGGCAGGCCACGCACAACCTGCTGCGCGGCCATGCCCTGGCGGTACAGGCGTTCCGTGCCGATGGCGGCGAGGGGCAGATTGGCCTGGTCGTGAACCTGGAGCCGAAATATGCCGCTTCGGAAAGCAAAGAGGATCAGTCCGCCATGGCCCGCATGCATGCCTGGATGAATCGCCAGTATCTTGATCCGGTGCTGCTGGGCCACTACCCCGAGGAACTGGCGGAGATTCATGGCCAGGGGCTCCCGGATTTCCCGGAAGCGGATTTGCGCCTGATTCAGGAGCCCATCGACTTTCTGGGCATCAACTATTACAGCCGTTCGGTAGTGCGCCATGATCCAGGGCTAGCTCCCTTTTACGCCGGCCGTGCTCGGCAGGATCAGGCGGCCCACACTGCCATGGACTGGGAGATTTTCCCCGAGGGCCTGAAAAGCGGCCTGCTGTGGGTCAAACACCGTTACGGCGAAATACCGCTCTACATCACTGAGAATGGCGCCGCCTTCGACGATGCGGCGCCGGTTCACGGGCGCGTCTCCGATCCGGACCGGGTCGCCTATCTCCGCAGCCATCTCCTGGCCGCGCGGGAGGCCATCGCCGAGGGCGTCAATCTCAAGGGCTATTTTGCCTGGTCGCTGTTCGACAATTTCGAATGGGCCCACGGCTACTCGAAACGTTTCGGACTCATCCACGTCGACTACGCGACCCAAGCCCGGACGCTGAAGGACAGCGCGCTGTTCTACCGCCGCATCATTGACAGCCATGGTGCGGAGCTTTATTGGTGAACTGCCCCCCAAAAAAAAGGGCGCCGCGGCGCCCTTGGAGTTTTACGGGGGTAATGGTCAGCCGGTCAGTTTCAGTCCTCGGTTTTTACATGGATTTTCTTGGGCTGAACGGCGGCTTTCTTGGGTATGGAAATTTCGAGTACTCCGCTCGTGCACCGCGCAGAGATACTCTCGGCATCCGCCGTATCCGGCAGTGAGAAGCGGCGATAGAAACTGCCGTAGATCCGCTCGACCCGCTTCAGTCCCTCGCGCTGTTCAGTCGCTTCGGTGGCACGCTCGCCCTTGAGAGTGAGGATGCCGTTCTCCATCATGATGTCGATAGCGTCCGGATTGACTCCGGGCAAATCCGCCCAGAGGACATAACGCTCGGGCTCCTCCTTGATATCCACGGCGGGAGTCCATTCGGCGGTCGCCGCTGTTTCCGTGCCGGTGGACTTGTTTTCATAGGTGCGCTCCAACTCGCGTTGCAGTTGGTTGAGAAGGCTCCAGGGTTCGTAACGTGCCATGATGTTCTCCTTTGGTGGTGTAATTAAAACCTCGATATGGAGACCTTGCCGATCTTTTCAAGTCCCAGGAGTACTCTCGCCAGTCACACCCGAAACAGAGCACCCAACTTCTTCCCCAGCGCCACGCCCGCGCCCAGCAGGGTAATCGTCAGGAAGACCATCGACCAGACGCCCAGCGCGGCGGCCAGTCCCGGCCCGTCTCCCAGCGCCGAGGCCAGGGTATAAATGGCCTTGGTAATCGGGAAATACACTGTCTGTTGCGCGAGGATCATCGAGTCGCTGACTTCCAGCATGGCGAACGAGAACGCCAGCAAGGCGCCCGCCAACAGATTCGGCGCGACCAGCGGCAGCGTAATGCGCCACATCGCCCGGAACGGTGGCGCACCGAGATTCTGCGCGGCTTCTTCCAGCGTCGGGCTCACCTGCTGCAGCCCGGCGGCGGCCGCGCGCACCACGTAGGGCAGCCGCCGCATGGCATAGGCCACCACCAGCAGGAGCACCGGATCTTCACCCAGCATCAGCGCATGGAGCGGCTGACCCTCTCGCGACAGGGTCAGATAGCCGAAGGCCATGACGATGCCGGGCACGGCCAGCGGCAGCATCGCCATCGCATCCAGAATCTGCCGTCCACGCAGGGTACCGCGCACGACCACCCAGGCCACGCCCACCCCTAGCAGTAAGTCCAATATCGTCGCCAGCGAGGCATACTTTAGACTGTTGGCGATGGCCGAGAGCGTCAGTTCATGCCCCAACGCGCCGCTGAAGTGGGCGAGAGTCAGCCGAGCGGGAAGGATACTTTGGTACCAGTCCTCGGCCAGGGACAGCAATACCACGCCAATATGCGGTATGAGCGCAAGGCTGATCACGCAGAGGAATACGGCCGTGCAGAGAAGCCCCGGACCATTGGGCAGTTTGATCATGGCGCGGGCGGTGGAGGCGCGCCCTCCCCCGCCAGCCACGTCGTTCCGGAACAGCCGCTTGCTGCCGATATAAAGCAGCGTCGTGAAGAACAGCAACACCACGACCAGCGCGTAGGGAAACGGGTTGTTACCGAGGTCCTTGATGGCACCAAAGATCTGTACCGACGTGACTCGGTTGAAGTCGAAAATCAGCGGCACGCCCAGTTCGGTGAAGGCCCAGATGAAGGCGATCGTGCTGCCGGCGAATAGGCCGGGCAGGGTGAGCGGCAGGGTCACTCGCCAGAGCCTTCGCCAGGGCGGACAACCGAGATTGGCGGCGGCCTCTTCCAGCGCCGGATCCAGATTGGCCAGCGAGGCGGCCACATTCAGATACACGATGGGGTAGAGGTGCAGGACGTTCATCAAGACCACCCCCATCATCTGCCCCTCTCCCAGCCAGTCCACCGGGCGTTCGGGACGGATGAAACCCAGTGTGGCCAGCAGGCTGTTGAAGGCGCCGGCCTGGCCCAACATCGCCTGGATACCCAGCGCACCTACAAACGGCGGCAATATCAGCGGTGTCAGCAAGAGGGAGTTGAGCAGGGAACGGCCGGGAAATTGATAGCGCACATAGAAGACGGCCAGCGGCAGGGCGAGCAACAGGCAGCCGAGCGTGGTGAGTGCCGCGATGCTGAACGAGTTCAGCAGCCCCTCGCGATACACTGGATTGCGGAAGACCTCGATGACGAAGTCCAGGGTGAATCCACCCTGTGCATCGATGAAGGCCATACGCAGCGTCCCCCAGATCGGCAGCATGAAGAACAGCAGAAAGAATACCGTCACAGTCAGATAGGCGGTCCGGCTCAATAACTGGCTCATGAAGGGCCTTCCTGCGCCTTGGCCAGCCGGAACGCCCGATCATACCGCTCACGGAAAACGGCACCCAGTTCCCGCGCCAGCCGCACTTCGGCGACCTTGTCCCGAGCGCGCAGTACCGGGACGATCCGCGCCAGCACTTCGTCATGGCCGAGCCCTTCCAGATCATGAAACGCCGATACCGCGTCAAGCGGCAGGCCGTGATCGATCATCGCCCGCCAGGCGCGGCGCTGTTCAATGTGAGTATCGACACACAGCACGCGAATCAGGAAGCGGATCACGCCAAACACCGGTCCGGTCCACCCGGGGTGATAGACGAAGTGCTGGGCCTTCGCAAAGGGCTGCTCGGCGGCGTCGGTCATGTAGCGCCGGTGCTCCGGGGTGTAGAAATCGCGACGGACCGGAAGCCGGCGCAGCGCGAAGGCGACAGGGCCTTCGGGCGTGCCAGGACGAAACGCCCAGAGCTTCTGCCCCCGGGTCGACAGGACAAATTCCATGAACGCCGTCGCCAGTTCGGGTTCTGGAGCGCCGCGCAGCATCGCGATCGGGTCGACGTTGACCGAGGTCCCGCCCATCGGCGCGATGAAACCGACCCGCGACTGACCGTCCGGCTGCCGGACGTACTCCTCAGCCGCCCGGCCATAGGAGTCGATGGACATGCCGGCGGCGGCATCACCGCGCGCCACCTCCAGCGGGATTTTCGAGGCGGAATCAGTGAAATACCGGGCGTTGGCGCTGATCCGCTGAATCAGCCGCAACCCCGCCAGCCAGCCTTCCCGCACGCCGTTGGCCTCCGCGTTTTCCGTGCCTTCCGCCGTCAGCCTGGCCACGGCCTGGTGCATCTGCTGCTGGATGATCAGCTCAAAGGCCTTGGCCACCGAGCCGCTTTTGCTCGGATCAGCGAGCGCCACCTGCCCCGCCAGCCGGGAATCGGCGAGATCAGTCCATTGCGCGGGTTCGGTCTCGATCCGCAACCGCGCGAGCACATCGCGGTTGTAGACGATGCCGAAGCTCGCCAGTACCACGCCCGCCCAGCGGTTTTCCCGATCGCGAAAGGGTTCGCCGCTGACCTCGGCCGGAATGCCGGCGGGGCTAAACCAACCAGGATGCTGCGCGATGATGGCGGCCAGCCCCGTTCCTTCGGCCACGCTTCCCGGTGCCAGGTAGCCGGCCTCGGCCTGCTGCTGAAAATCGTAGGAACCTCCGCCAAACAGCAGATCCACACCCACCCCTGTGGAAGAATCAAGAAATATCCGGCGCGCTTCCGCCACGATGGAGGCCGGCTCGCTGGTATCGGTACGCGGATCGGCGAACCCGGCGGCCAGCGTAGGGTTCCAGGGCCGGTGCAACCCCGATTCCCAGTAATACTGGAAGGCGCCGGCAAATTCCGACTTCAGGAACAGGGCAATTTCCGACGCACCCCCCGGAAGGCGCCAGTCCAGATAGACCGTCTCGCCGGTGCGGGCTTGCCAGTCCTCGGTGAACGCGCGGCCAATCTCCCTCCGGACCCGCTCGTTGTGCGGAGACAGAATGATCAGCCGGCGATCGTAATGCGCCGCCGAGGCCGCCTCTCTAGGCTTGAGGAGAAACGGGCCGGCCAGCGTGACGAGCAGCGCCAGCAGCACGAGCCATTCGGCGCGCCAGCGAAAGACTCGCGAGGTTTCACGAATTGGCGCGGAACCAGTGGGCGGCACCCGGGGTGGCGGCAACTTGTCCATGGGCTCAATCCGGCAACACAATCAGATCATCGGTCGCGGCACTCGCGACGACGCTCTGGCCCGGACGCCGGAGGGTCCCGGCGGGATTCATCTCGGTAATGGCCAGGGAAAGTTGTTCATTCAGCCGCAACCGGTACTGGGCGGAGAATCCCAGATAGACCGCCTGCTCCAGTTTCCCCTGAAACCGGTTGCAGCCCTCGGCCGGGTCGTCCAGCCGCAGCGCCTCGGGCCGCACCGACAGCCAGGCACTGTCCCCCGCGATAGGCCGCCAGGACGGATGACTGACGCGCGCCGTCAGGAGGCCAGCCGCGGTTTCGAGCACGGCAGTATCCGGAGTCCTGCCCGGGCCCTTTACGCGCGCCGGGAGGAGATTGGTCTCGCCGATGAAGGCGGCGACCCGCCGGTTGACCGGATTCCGGTAGACCTCCAGCGGCGTTCCCACCTGGGCCAGGCGACCCGACACCATGACGGCCAGCCGGTCGGCCATCGACAGGGCCTCTTCCTGATCGTGGGTGACATAGACAGAGGTCAGGCCAAACTCCTTGCAGATGCGGCGGATCTCCAGGCGCATATCTAGCCGCAGTTGCGCATCGAGATTCGAGAGGGGCTCATCGAGCAGCAGACAATGCGGGCGCACCACTAGCGCCCGCGCCAGCGCCACTCGCTGCTGCTGACCCCCCGAAAGCTGCTGGATACGCCGCTCGCCCAACCCGTCGAGCTGAGCGACGGCGAGAGCCTCCCGCACCCGGCTAGCGATTTCCGCCCGAGGCCGCTGGCGTTCCTCCAACCCGAAAGCGACATTTTCCGCTACCGTCAGATGCGGCCAGAGCGCGTAGCTCTGGAACATCATCGCCGTCCCGCGCCGGTGCGGCGGCAAACGGGTGACGTCCTCTTCGCCGAACCAGACCGAACCCGCGTCGGGCGCATGGAATCCGGCGATGTGCCG
>JAJRDJ010000258.1 GCA_028678445.1 Methylococcaceae bacterium | reverse complement strand
GAACGTTCGATTCGTACGTGCCAGGGATGTGGGTCACGCTCACCTCAGGCTTCCCGACCAATTCGCCATTGAACCGGATCTCCCGGATCTCGGTCACTGCGACCCGGGTATCACTTTGGGGCGCCATCACCGCGTAGGTTGCCTTGAGATCAACCCTGTCGCCAGGGTAGATGCTGGCCGGACTGACCGAAGTGGATTCAATCCTGATCATGGTGCCCGAAGAAGTCTGGTACCCATAGCGATTGGCCGTATCTTCGGCATTCCTTTTCTGGTCGACGGAGTAATTTCCAATCACCCCACCGACAAGTGCACCAGCCAAGCCGCCGATAAGCGCCCCTTGAGTGCGCGAACCCTCACCGGCCAACACGGCACCAGCGAGCGCCCCGGTCGCCGCGCCAATCCCTGCCCCGGTCGCTGCCCCCTTGTGTTCTTCGGGGACCGTGGCGCAACCGCTGAGAAGATAGACCAGGAGTACGACAATGCCGACAATGTGCTTTCTCATGGTTTTCCTCTCTCAATATTAAGTGGTTGGAAAATTGACCGCCCTCGGACGAAAGCATAGCTCAAGCCGAAACCTTGTCAAATTTCACGAAGACTCTATGGGGCAACTGAAGTAATGCGGTCACAGAGCGAAAGCGCCGACGTGAATATTTCAAGAAAAGACTCTGAAGTCTTTATCCGGCGCACCTTCCGAGACAGTTTCGACGTGTTCCTAGTGGAACATTCTGGCCAGGCAAGACAGGCTATTGACGTCATCGCTTGACTGGAAAGTGAATGCCTCATATATTGAATGAATATTCATTCAGAAAGGATCGCCATGAGTAAACCTGAGAAACGCGATGAGATTATCCGGGCAGCGATGGGACTGATCGCCGAGCATGGCTTTCACGGCGCCCCCATGGCCCTGGTGGCGGAGCGGGCGGGGGTGGCGGCGGGAACGATCTACTGTTACTTCGAGAGCAAGGACGACCTCATCCGGGAGACCCATGCCTGTCTCGAAGGGCAGCTCATGGCGGCGCTGATTAAGGATTACCCTGCCGGAGAGTCCGTCCACCGGCGCTTTCTGCATATCGGCCGGAAACTGGTCGAGTATTTCCTCGCCTCGCCGATGGAATTCCGCTTCATTGAGCAGTTTTACAACTCCCCCTACGGGGTGGCCCACCGGCGGGAGAAGTTTCTCGGCAACCGGGAGAAGAATATCGTGATCAAGCTGTTTGCAGAGGCCCTGGACCGGCAGCTCATCAAGGATCTGCCGCTGCCGATCCTCTTTGCCCTGATGTTCGGTCCGCTAATCGATGTCTGCCGGGATCACATTCTGGAATTCATCGTCCTCGACGAAACACTGACCGAACGGACTGTAGGGGCCTGTTGGGATGGGGTAAAGCGGTAAAGAGCAAGCGTTCATTCAATAATCATCCAGAGGTGTTTATGTCCAACAAGCCCGGAGTCAAACTGACTGCCACCGCAGGAATCATTGGGTTGCTGCTGATAACCGGCTGCAGCAAGCAGGATGCTGCCAATGCTCCACCAAGCGCCCCTCCCGAAGTTGGGGTGGTGCGCATCCAGCCTGAACGCGCGGTGCTGACCACGGAACTGTCCGGACGGGTTGCGCCTCACCTGATCGCGGAAGTACGGCCGCAGGTGGGCGGGATCATCCAGCAGCGCCTCTTTACCGAGGGGGGCGATGTCAAGGCCGGCCAAGTGCTCTACCAGATCGACCCGGCCACTTACCGGGCGACCTTGGCCAGCGCCAAGGCAGCGTTCTCCCGTGCCGAGGCCAACCTGGCGCCGGCCCGCCTCCGGGAGGAGCGCTTCCAGGACCTGGTCAAGATCAAGGCGGTGAGTCAGCAGGAATATGACGATGCCCATGCGGCACTGCTGCAGGCCGAGGCCGAGGTGGAAAGCGCCAGGGCGGCCGTGGATACCGCCCGCATCAATCTGGACTACACCAGTGTGAAGGCGCCCATTGCCGGCCGGATCGGCCGCTCCACGATCACCACCGGCGCGCTGGTGACGGCCAGCCAGACAGATGCCCTGGCGACGATCCAGCAGCTCGACCCGGTCTACGTCGATGTCACCCAGTCGACCTCTGAACTGCTGGCCCTACGCCAGAACCTGGCCAAGGGGCTATTGAAGAATGGCGGAGCGACCCAGGCCCAGGTCAAACTGCTGCTGGAGGACGGCACTCTCTATCCACAACCCGGAGTGCTGAAATTCTCTGAAGTCACTGTCGACCAGAGTACCGGATCGGTCACCCTGCGCACGCTCTTTCCCAACCCTGAGCTCCTGCTCCTGCCGGGGATGTTCGTCAGGGTCATCGTCGAAGAGGGGGTCAACGACCAGGCGATCCTGGTGCCGCAACGGGGAGTGACCCGCAATCCGGCCGGCAATGCCCTGGTCATGGTGGTCGGCGCCGAGGAGAAAGTCGAACCTCGGGTGATCAAGGTGGCGAAGACGGTTGGTGACAGTTGGCTGGTCAGCGAGGGACTCAAGGCCGGCGACCGTGTGATCCTCGAAGGGATCCAGCGGGCGCGTCCCGGCACCATTGTCAAGGCCGTGCCGTTCGGCGCCCCTCCCGTCGCGCCGCAGCCTGCCGCCGCCCCCAAATAAAGGAGCGTCTCCATGCCCAGATTTTTCATCAATCGCCCGATCTTCGCCTGGGTGATTGCCCTTATGGTCATGCTGGCCGGCCTGCTGGCGATCAAAACGCTGCCGGTGTCCCAGTATCCGGCGATCGCGCCGCCGCAGATCGCCATCAACGCCCTTTATCCGGGCGCCTCGGCCCAGACCGTGCAGGATACGGTCACCCAGGTGATCGAGCAAAAGCTGAACGGCATCGACAACCTGATCTACATGGCGTCCACCAGTGACTCGTCAGGGGCCGTGTCCATCACCCTGACCTTCAAGGCCGGCACCGATCCTAACATTGCCCAGGTCCAGGTGCAGAACAAGTTGCAGCTGGCCGTGCCACTCCTCCCCCAGATCGTGCAGCGGCAGG
>JAJRDJ010000257.1 GCA_028678445.1 Methylococcaceae bacterium | reverse complement strand
GGGGGCTTCGGGCGCTGCCTCTACCCGGTCGAGAAGTTCCACTCCGATACCGAGCGGGCGCTCGCCGTGATCCTCGATCGCGAAGCCGAGAAGTGGTTCAAGCCGGCCAAGGGGCAGTTCCAGATTTACTTTCAGAATGGCGCCGATCATCTGGAATATCAGCCGGATTTCGTTGCCGAAACGGCTGCAACGATCTACATGCTGGAACCCAAGAAGCGTTCGGAGCTTGAAGACCCGATTGTCATTGCCAAGAAGGAGGCGGCCGTCAAGTGGTGCGCCAATGCCTCGGAACATGCGGAGAGTTATGGCGGGAAACCGTGGCGCTATGTGCTGATTCCACACGACGAGATCGCGGAGAACATGACTCTGGATGGACTGGCGGTGAGGTTTGGTGCTTGAGCGCGAATAAACGGCTGGCCGTGCAACGTTGATAAGGTGGAACTCAAGGCGTGAAGATAGTTTCGATCGGGCGCGGGGCATCCTCCGGCGTCTTGAATACCTCCCAGCCGCCGCCGAGCGCCTTGTAGATGCCGATCAGTGCGGCGGCGGTGGCCGTCTGGCTCTGGGCATATTCACGCTGATCCAGCAGCAGGCGGCGCTCGGTGTCCAGCAGGTTCAGGAAATCCTCCACACCTTCCTGGAATCGTATGTTGGCTATTTTATAGGCCTTGGTACTGGCTTCCGAAGCCGTTTTCAGTAACGCCATGCGATCGCGTAACCGGTCATAAATCAACAGGGCATTCTCGGTTTCCTCCAGCGCGTTCAGCACCACCTGTTGGTACTCGGCGAGGCTCACATCGGCGCGACCCTCGGCGGCCTTGATGCGGGCATAGACCTGACCGAGTTCGAACGCCGGCCAGGTAATGCGCGGACCGAAGTTGTAAGCGGGCGAGCCCGGAGCGCCGAGTCCGGTCAGGGAATTGGATTCCAGGTTGAAGCTGCCAACGAAAGTGACTCGTGGAAAGAGGTCGGCCACGGCCACCCCGATCATGGCCGTGGCGCTGGCCAGGCTCCGCTCGGCGACCTGAATGTCCGGCCGGCGCCGTAACAGGTCCGTTGGGTTGCTGATGTGGATGATGGGAGGCGCTTCGGGAATCGGCGCGGGCACCGTCAATTCCTTGAGCAGGGCCGAGGGAATCTGGCCGGTCAACACGGAGATGCGATGGATGTCCTGCCGGATCAGACTGTCGAGCGGAGGGATTATGGCCAGGGTCGTGTCGTATTGAGCCTTGGCCCGCTGGGTATCGAACTCGGTGCCGATCCCGGCTTCCTGGCGGACGATGGTCAGGTCCCAGGTGGCTTTCTGGTTGGTGGCATTCCGCTGATCGACAGCGAGCTGATTCTGGTGGCCGCGCATTTCGAAATAGTTTCGCGCCAGTTCGGCGATGATGCTCAAGGTGAGGTAACGCCGATCGGCCTCAGCGGCTTCGATCTCGGCTGCCTTGGATTGCACGTCCCGCCGGATCCGGCCCCAGATGTCAACCTCCCAGAAGGCGTCGAAACCCACGTTATAGAGATTCAATTCACGGGGCACGAAATCACGCCGGTTGAGCGCGTCATAGCTGCGCAGCACCGAGGTGTAGTTGCCGTGGGAGCGGACTATCGGCAGCAGGTTGAGTCCGGCATCCAGAAACAGGGCTCTGGCCACCCGCAGGTTCGCCTCGGCGGCCTTGAGATCATAGTTGTTGCGGACGGCCAGCTTGATGAGCTGTGTTAGCCGGGGGTCGCGAAATTGCAGCCACCAGCGGGTATCGATGGGATTGACTTGGTATTCCGGTTCCTGCTGATTGCCATAGGCCTTGCCGGGGTCCATCTTCGGTAATTCGTAGGTCGGCCCGACCGGGCAACCCGCGAGACTCAAGGCCAAAATCAGGAACACCAGGCGCCAGACTCGCTTCAACGCGTGCATGCTCAGGCGACCTCATCAGGCTGCGTGGATTTGCCGCGTTCGGCGAAATAGCCAACCACCACGTAAAACACCGGCGTCAGCAACAGGCCGAAGAACGTTACGCCCAGCATGCCGCTGAATACGGCCGTGCCGAGGATCTGCCGTACTTCGGCGCCGGCGCCGGTCGATATCACCAGGGGAAACACACCCATGATGAAGGCCAGTGAGGTCATGACGATGGGCCTGAGGCGCAACCGGGCGGCTTCGATGGCGGCCTCGCGCCGCCCGAGACCCGCCTCCTGGCGGCGCTTGGCGAACTCGACAATGAGAATGGCGTTCTTGCTGGCCAGCCCCACCAGCACGATGAAACCCACCTGCGTGAAGATATTGTTGTCCATGCCGCGCAGCCAGATGCCGGTCATTGAGCTTAGGAGACACATCGGCACGATCAGGATGACGGCGAAGGGCAGGGACCAGCTTTCGTACTGGGCCGCCAGCGCTAAAAACACGAAGATCACGCTGAGCGGAAAAATGATAGCTGCCGTGTTGCCGGCGAGAATTTGCTGGAGGCTCAGCTCGGTCCATTCAAACGCCATGGACGGCGGCAGTTCGGCCTTGAGCAAGTCTTCCATGACCGCGATGGACTGGCCGGTGCTCACGCCTGGCAGCGTGATGCCGTTGATTTCCGCCGAGGGATAGATGTTGTAGTGCGGAATCTTGTCGGGACCCGCCGTGGCACTGACCTGCACCAGTGTCGCCAGCGGCACCATGTCGCCGTGTTCATTACGGGTCTTTAGCGCTGAAATATCCTTGGGCGTGGCGCGGAACTGCGTATCCGCCTGCGCCGAGACCTGATAGGTACGGCCAAACAGATTGAGATCATTCACGTAGAGCGAACCGAGGTAAATCTGCAGGGTTTGAAACACGTTGGCGAGGGGCACGCCGATCGATTTGGCCAGGCTCCGGTCGACATCGACGAACAACTGCGGCACGCTCGCCCGGAAGGTCGAGAAGACCCGCGCCATGCCGGGCAGGGTGCTGGCTTTGGCGATGAGGTCGTTGGTGACGCGCGCCAGTTCCTGCGGACCCTGATTGGTGCGGTCCTGGATTTGCAGCTTGAAGCCGCCCACGGTGCTGAGCCCCCGCACCGGTGGCGGGGCGAAGACGGCCAAGAAGGCCTCGTCGATGACGGACAGCCGTTTCTGCAGCTCGTTGACGAGTGCTTCGGCCTGCAACTCGGGGTGTCCGGCGCGCTCCTCCGGGTTGGTCAGACGGGTGAAGAGCGTTCCGGCGTTCGACTGGTTGCCACCGCCCAGCACCGAGAAGCCGGCATAAGCGTTGACGTGGGCGATACCGGGCGTATCGCGGATGATCTGGTTGGCTTTTTTGATAACGGCTTCGGTGCGTTCCAGCGAAGCAGCGTCCGGCAGTTGCGCATAAACGATCAGATACCCCATGTCCTGGGCCGGGATGAAGCCGCTCGGCACCTTGTCGAAAGCCAGGAAATTCAACCCGTTCAGCGCCACATACAGCACCATCACCAACGTCGCGATCCGGATCAGGCGACTGACCAGCCAGGCATAGCCGCCGCTCAAACCTTCGAAAACACGGTTGAACAAGCGGAAAAATCCGCCAAACACCCGATCGATCAGGCGCGTCGACCAGTCCGGGTTATGGTGTTCGCGGTCCAGGAGCAAGGCACAGAGGGCGGGGCTCAGGGTCAGAGAATTGAACGTCGAGATCAGGGTTGAGACCGCGATGGTCAGCGCGAACTGTTTGTAGAAGGCGCCGGATACGCCGGTAATGAAAGTAGTTGGGACAAATACCGCCACCAGCACGAGCGAGGTAGCGATGATGGGACCGACCACTTCATCCATGGCCTGTCGCGTCGCCTCGCGGGCGCGCATGCC
>JAJRDJ010000256.1 GCA_028678445.1 Methylococcaceae bacterium | reverse complement strand
TCCGAGAGATGTTCTAGCTTTTGGCGGATGGATGGGTTCACGAATCAGTCGCTGTCCTTGAGTTGAAAAAGTTCGCGAGCGGCGGCGATGAGATCGTGCCGTTCATGGATGCCCGCATGCCGCAGCTGGGTGCTGGGAGTATGAATCAGTTTGTTGGTAATGAGATGGGCTAGCAATTCCAGTGTTTCCTCAGCAGGCCGCCCCGCCTTGAGGCTGTGCTGGGCTCTCTCCAGCGCTTCGTCCCTGATGATTTCGGCGTGGCTGCGGAAGTCGCGGATCGTGCGGGTGGCACCCTGGGCGCGCAGCCAGTTGATGAAGTGAACAACCTCGATGTCGATGATTTCCTCGGCCTGCTTGGCGGCTTCCTGACGGGAGCGGAGGTTTTCCTCGACCGTGTTCTGGAGATCGTCGACGGTGTAGAGGTAAACATCGCGCAGTTGTGCGACTTCCGGCTCGATATCGCGTGGTACGGCAAGATCGACCATGAACATGGGTTTATGCTTGCGGGCCTTGAGGGCGCTCTCGACGCTGCCCTTGCCGAGAATGGGGAGCTGGCTGGCGGTGGAAGATACGACGATATCCGCGCGTGCCAGGTGTTTTGGCAGCTCCGCAAGGGAGATGGCGAAGCCGTTGAATTGCTGGGCCAAGGTGTGGGCACGGTCATAGGTGCGATTGGCGATGATGAGTTCGCCTATCCGGTTTTCGGCGAGGTGGCGGGCGGTGAGCTCGATGGTTTCGCCCGCGCCGATCAGAATGGCGGTTTGCTGGCTGAGATCCTCGAAGATGCGACGGGCCAGTCGGACGGCTGCAAACGCCACGGATACCGGACTACTGCCGATGGCTGTGTCAGTACGTACTTTCTTGGCAGCCGCGAAAGTATGCTGAAACAGCTTGCCGAGGGTCTTGCCGAGGGTACCCGCCTCCGTGGCGGCCTGATAGGCAGTTTTCATCTGACCGAGGATTTGCGGTTCGCCCAGTACCAGTGAATCCAGCCCGGACGCCACGCGGAACATGTGGCGAATGGTCGCGGAATCGTTATGGGTATAGAGATAGGGTTGGAAATCCTCGCGTTTGAGGCGTTGTGCCTCGGCGATCCAGTCGATGAGCCGCTCCCGGTTCGTCCCCTGGATGCCGCAGTAAAACTCGGTGCGGTTGCAGGTGGACAGAATGGCCGCCTCTTCAAACCCTGGAAGGCGGATGAGGTTGCGCAAAGCCTGGCCCACGTATTCGGTCGGGAAAGCAAGCCGCTCCCTGATCGAAACCGGTGCGGTGTTGTGATTCAATCCTAAGGTTATGATAGCCATTCGGCTCACTAGGCGATGCTTTCGGAATATAATTTTAAGGATAAAAGCTGGCTAGGGACAAATTAAGGTGCAGAGCCAGTCCAAATGAGCTTGGTTGCAGCGCCGGGATGGCGCTTTTCTTTTTCGGGGTTTTAACGCCAAATTGGTGCGACGTACATTAGGACCCGCTTTTGAGCTGTTTTTTTACCGGGTCATATCGACCTGAACTTCACTTATTCTGATGAGACGATGCCGCGAGTGGTGAACAGTTTATTGTGCTGGATGGTTGCAGGAATGCTGTGGGCCTCGGGGTGCGCGGGCGTCAATTCATCGCCTGCCAGTTATGTGGGGACCGACGAGGGGGGGGTAGCGATCAACGCTCGGCCCCCCGATGGGGGGGCCGAGCCGATCTACCTGATGCTGGTGGGCGAGATCGCCGGGCAGCGCGGGCAGTTCGATGTGGCTCTCGATCATTACCTGCAGCTGGCGCGGCTGGTTCGTGATATCAAGGTTGCCGAGCGAGCCACGCAGATCGCGCTCTACGTCAAGGATACCGGAAAGGCACTGGAAGCGGCATCGCTCTGGGCGGAGCGGGACCCAAAAAATCTCGCCGCGCATCGTATTACCGCAATGTTGCAGATCAAGGCCGGTAATACCGATGCGGCGGCCAAGGAACTGGGCAAGCTGTTGGAGCTGAAAGATCCCGAACTGGAAAATACTCTGATCGAGCTAGTGAAGTGGATGGATGCCGAGCTGCCGAAGGAGCAGGGGCTGAAAGTGATGCAGGAGCTGACCGAGGAATACCCCAAGGTTCCCGAGCTGCATTTTGCCTACGCATTGCTCGCCAGCAACAAGGATGCCTTGATGACGGCACGTGCCGAGACGGACCGAGCCTTGGCGCTGCGGCCCAAGTGGAGCCGCGCGGAGATGCTACGGGCGCAGCTATTGATTCAGGCGGGCGATTCCAGGGCGGCACGCACGGCTCTGGAACAGGCCTTAAAGGGTGATCCTGGCAATGCTCGCCTGGGTCTTCTGTATGCACAGTTCCTCGCCAAGTCGGGCGATCTGAAGAAGGCCGAGCGCGAGCTTCAGCGGATCGTAGGCAAGGATCGTGGGAATCATGATGCGCGCTTCGCGCTCGCTTCCGTGTGGCTGGAAATGGGC
The DNA here is from genome assembly GCA_028678445.1 of Methylococcaceae bacterium. Taxonomy (GTDB): domain Bacteria; phylum Pseudomonadota; class Gammaproteobacteria; order Methylococcales; family Methylococcaceae; genus UBA6136. The sequence continues at coordinate 253 of JAJRDJ010000256.1, read as the reverse complement.
CAGTTTGATCGCGCGAGGCCCGAATTTCAGGCATTGACCGGGGACCCCCGATGGCAGGTGCAGTCAGATTTCTCGCTGGGTCTGATTGATGCCCGTCAGGGCAAGGCCGAGAGCGCCCTGAAACAGTTTGACCGCGTGGGGGCGGGTCCATTGGAGTTCGATGCCCGTTTCAATGGTATCTCCGCGCTGATCGCGCTGGGCCGCTACGACGAGGCCCGTGAGCGGATGTCCGCGGCGCGCCGGAATTTTCCCG
>JAJRDJ010000255.1 GCA_028678445.1 Methylococcaceae bacterium | reverse complement strand
CAGCAGGGACAGGCATTGATGGTCGATTCTGTGCTGGAAAAGGACAGCATTCTGACTTACCAGGGCACGGATGAGGAAGGCATGCCCGCCAGTGTTGAGGAGATGGATCTCAATCATTTCCTTCAATTTAACAAGCCGCAGGAACGCCTCTTCACCGGGCAACTGGACACGACGGAATTATTCAATCTGCGTCATGAAACCCTAGGCCTCCTGGCTCAACTGGAACAGTCGCCTGTTCGGGGTCTGTGTGGCGGCAGGACCAGCCCCATTCCGCATCAGCTTTACATCGCCCACGAAGTGGCCCGCCGCGAGTCTCCGCGAGTGTTACTTGCCGATGAGGTAGGTCTGGGAAAAACCATCGAGGCGGGCCTGATCATGCATCATCAATTGCTGACAGGGCGCGCCGAACGGGTCTTGATCGTGGTACCGGAGCCACTCCTGCACCAGTGGCTGGTGGAGATGCGGCGCCGCTTCAATCTGCGCTTCAGCCTGTTTGACTCTGGGCGATACCAGGAATCGGACGATGAGAACCCTTTCCTGAGCGAGCAGCTGGTGCTCTGCAGCCTGGCCTTTCTCATGGCCAATCGAAAGCAGCAGCAGGACGTTCTTACGGCGGGCTGGGACCTCTGCGTAGTGGACGAGGCCCATCATCTCGGCTGGTCGCGGAATTCGATCAGCCCGGAATACGCGCTGATCGAGGCCATCGGCGCTCAGGTGCCCGGGTTATTACTGCTCACCGCTACGCCTGAGCAACTGGGCAAGGAAGGCCATTTCGCGAGACTGCGGCTGCTGGACCCTGACCGCTTTCACGACTACGACAGCTTTCTCGCGGAGGAGAGCGACTATACCGCGCTGGCGAGCGTCATCCAGCATTTGCTGGACGATGCCCTGCTCAATACCGAGACCCTCGGCCAGCTCAAGGCGAGCCTCTCCCAGGATCTGGCCGACGATCTATTGAACCGTATTGAAGACCCGGCCACTAACAGCTCGGCACGTCAGGAACTCATACAGCTCTTGCTGGACCGCCATGGTACCGGCCGTATTCTGTTCCGGAATACCCGCGCCACGATCAAGGGTTTCCCGGGACGGCAACTCCTCGCCACTGCCCTGCCCTTGCCCCATGACACCGCGGCATCACTTCGCCAGCCCGGACTCTCTCTCGAACAGGCCGTGCAGCCCGAGACGCTGGCGCAAGCATTGAGCAAGCCCGGGGCCGAATGGTGGCGGGCTGATCCCAGGGTCGACTGGCTCATTAAAACCCTCAGGGTCCTCAGACCCGCCAAGGCGCTGGTGATCTGCGCGCAAGGCGAAACGGCCATGTACCTGGAAGATGCCCTCAGGGTCGCCGGGATTCGCGCGGCCGTCTTTCATGAGGGGCTGAGCATCATTGCCCGGGATCGTGCCGCCGCCTGGTTTGCCGAGAGCGAGGATGGCGCCCAGGTGCTGGTCTGCTCGGAAATCGGCAGCGAGGGACGGAACTTCCAGTTTGCCCATCATCTGGTTCTGTTCGATCTACCACTCAATCCCGACCTGCTTGAGCAGCGGATCGGCCGGCTCGACCGGATCGGACAAACCGAGACCATTCGCATTCATCTCGGCTTTTTTGAAAACAGCCCGCAGCAAACGTTATACCGCTGGTATCACGAGAGCCTGAATGCCTTCGAGCAACTTAATCCCGCTGCCCAGAAGGTGCATGCCAGCCTCTTCGAAAAACTGCAGGTATTGCTGCTTCAGCCCGATCAGGCAGCGGAAGATCGCCTGATCGAAGCCGCGCGCGAACTCTCGACTGTAACGCAGGCCATCCTGCATGAGGGCCGCGACCGGTTGCTGGAGCTCAACTCCTGTCGCGAGGACGAGGCTGATGCGCTGGTCGCGGAAGTCCTCCGGCAGGACGCGGACCCAGCCTTGTGGCCTTATCTGGAGAAAATCTTCGATGCCTATGGGGTTAGCGTCGAGGAACACTCGGCACTCTGTCACATCCTCAGGACCGGTGAACACATGCGCATGCAGTTTCCGGAACTCCCGGATGAGGGCGTCACGGTCACGCTGGACCGGAGCACCGGTCTCGCCCGAGAAGATCTCCTGTTCCTGACCTGGGAGCACCCGATGGTCCGGGGTGCCATCGACCTGATCCTCAATAGCGAACACGGGAATGCCGCCCTCAGCGTGCTCCGGCACCCGGGTCTGGACCCCGGCCAGCTGTTGATAGAGAGTTTCCACGTAGTGGAGTGTACGGCCCCCAGAGGCTTGCATCTGGCACGGTTTTTCCCGCCCCGGCTGATCCGTTCCCTCCATGACCATGAGGGCACGGACCTCAGTCACCTGCCCGCCGACAGCTTCACGGTGATCCATCGGCAGTTCGATCGGGAGCACGCGCTCGAGCTCCTTCGCAGCCAGCGCCAGCGTATAGAAATGGCGCTGCAACTGGCTGAAATCCGCGCCAAAAGCCAGCTTCCGGGGATTATCGATGACAGCGGCAAGCGCATGCTAACTGCCATGACCCACGAATTGAAACGCCTCGCGGCCCTGCGCAAGGTCAATCCGAACGTACGCCAGGAGGAACTCGACCAACTCAAGGCGAATGCCCTGGAGATGCATGAGTGTATCCAGTCGGCCCGTCAGCGGCTGGATGCCGTGCGCGTCATTGTGACGGCCTGAGGCTTGATGGCGAGCTTTCGTGCAGCCAATCCTATGCCTCAAACAGAAGGCAAGCGATGCCTTTGCTGCCATAATGGCGGTCTGAATCGCTACCGGAGAAGACGAATGTCTGCCAATGATCCCTACACCTTCCTGAAGACACTCATCGCAACCGATGAAGCCAAGGCTCAGTCCCGTGCCAGCCAGGTTCAACCTCCCCTGATCGTCACGGTATCCCGCGATTTTGGTTCCCGGGGCGATGAAATTGCCCGGATGCTGGCAAACCAGCTCACGATTCCCTTGTATGACAGGCAGATTCTCGAGAGAGCCGCCAACAGGGCTCATGTTGACCCGGCCCGCTTCGAGGGGCTGGATTCTTTTCAATCCTCCAGCGTCTCCAGTTTCATTTTCAGCTTGCTGACCGGCAGCGGCGGGGACTTGCAGACCTATCAGCGCGCGCTTTTTGAAGCCGTGCTGGAACTGGCCCAGCGCGATTGCGTCCTGGTCGGGCGTGGGGCTCATCTCATCCTTTCCGGCAAGCGGACGTTTCGGGTCAGGATCGTCGGCTCGCGCATGGTCTGCGCCAAACGTGTCTCAGAAGAAATGGGCATTCCCCTGGAAGCGGCCGAGCGCAAGGTTTATGAAATCAACAACAAGCGCCACAAGTCGATTGAGAATCTCTTCAAGGATAGCTATGAGCACTGTTCACTGAACTACGCCAAGAATTTCGATCTGATCATCAACACCGACCGCATTTCGGCGGAGGGTGCCGTCCCCATCATCATGATGGCCATGCAGCAGGCGGGCTTCGATTTGCAAAGGATGGCCCCGAAAGCCTGATGGATAGCCCTGTCCTCACCCTGCAGATCGAAATTGCGGATATCGGACGCCTGATTTATTCCGGCGAATGTCTGAAAATCGTTGCTCCGGCCGCTAAGGGTGAAGTCTGTATTCTGCCGCGTCATGCGCCCATGCTGACCTCACTCCGTCCCGGCGAGATCCGGCTGCAGGACCTGAGCGGCGAGGATCGCTTTTACTTCGTCTCGGGAGGGTATCTCGAGGTCAAGGACAGCGCCGTCACCGTGTTGGCGGATGAAATCCTCCGCTCTGGCGAAATCGACAGTGAACGCGCCTACGAGGCGCGGGAACAGGCGGAACAAGTGCTGAGGGAGAGCCATTTCCGCCGTGAGCGTGATCTGGCCAAGGTGGATCTCGCCAAGGCACTCGCGCAGCTGCGCGTCCTTCAACATGCAGAAATTTACCGGCTGAAAAAATCCGGTCCATAAAGATAACGGGATGATTTCCCGCACCACCGACCAAAATCCATTCAAAAGCACCCACAAGGAGTTCACCATGACCAAGCGATACGTTTATGCCTTCAGCGAGGGCGATGGCAAGAACAAGCATTTATTGGGCGGAAAAGGCGCGAATCTCTGCGAAATGACGCAAATCGGCCTGAATGTTCCGCCGGGTTTCGTCATCACCACCGAAGCCTGCCTTGAATACCTGGATTCCAAATCCCTGCCGGGAGAACTGATGGAGCAGGTGCTCCGCAACATCCAGACCCTGGAACTACAGACCGGCAAGAAATTTGGCAGCGACGCCAATCCGCTGCTGGTATCGGTACGCTCGGGTTCCGCTATGTCCATGCCCGGCATGATGGACACCATTCTCAATCTGGGACTGAATCAGACGACGCTGCGCGGCCTGATCCAGTTGACCGGCAATCCCCGGTTCGGCTACGACGCTTACCGGCGGTTCATTCAGCTGTTCGGCAAGGTCGCCCTGGGCGTCAAGGAAGAGCACTTCGACACGGAATTCGAGATTGTCAAGCGCGCCGCCGGCGTCAAGGCGGATATTGCTCTCGATGCCGAACATCTGCGCGAAACCAGCGAGCGCTTCCTCGCCGTGGTGCTGCGCGAAACCGGCAAGCCTTTCCCCGAAGACGTCTTCGAGCAGCTTGAAATCAGCATCCGCGCCGTCTTCAATTCCTGGTCCGGCAAACGCGCGGTGGATTACCGGCGCGAATTCAACATTACCCCGGACATGGCCAATGGCACGGCGGTGAATGTCGTCACCATGGTCTTCGGCAACATGGGCAACGACTGCGCCACGGGCGTCGGTTTCACCCGTAACCCCGGCACCGGTGAAAATGAAATGTACGGCGAATACCTGGTCAATGCCCAAGGCGAGGACGTGGTGGCCGGCATCCGCACACCCAAGCCGGTGGCCGAAATGTCCCACGAAATGCCGGAGCTGTATCGCCAACTGATCGACCTCCGCAACAAGCTGGAAACCCATTACCAGGAGGTGCAGGATTACGAGTACACCATCGAGAAAGGGGT
>JAJRDJ010000254.1 GCA_028678445.1 Methylococcaceae bacterium | reverse complement strand
TGCAGCAGTAGATCAGCCAGGCCGTCGCCCCCCAGGTCGCCCGTGGCCTTCACTTTCCAGCCCGGGCCAAGCCGTGCGGGATTCAGGCGCGAGGTGCTGCTGCAATTGGTTCCCTCCATGCACCACACGCCCAGCAGGCCATCGGAACGCTGCAGGATAAGATCTGATTCGCCCCTGCCGTACAGGTCGCCGGTGCTCATCACTCTCCAACCGGTCCCGGGGCTGGAGGGATTGAGGCGTCCGGAACGGATCGGCTCGGCCCCGCTCATCGTCCAACTGGCCAACGTGCCGTTATCGTGCTGCCACCAGACGGTCCATCGGTTGGTTGACCAGTTGCACAGGATGTCCAACTGGCGCGTGGCCGCGTTGTCATAGCCGTCGCGGGCCACGATCACGATCGAGTTCTGGCCCGGCATCAGCGGCACACTCGCCGTCCAGGACGCCGTGCCCGAGCCGGCGGCGGTCCCGCCGGAGGCAACCTGGCCATTGACGGTGACCGAGCGGATGCCATGGCCGCCGCGGCCGTTATCGCTGGCGGTGCCGCTGACGGTGATGGTCCTGGTGATGACCGTGCTCCCATTGGCCGGTGAGACGACCACGAGGGCCGGGGCGCTTGCATCACTGGCGGCCCCCACCTGGATCGTAACCGTAGCCACCCTCGAGTTCTTGGCGCCATTGTAGACGGCGTAGGTGAAGGTATCGGTCCCCGAAAAGCCTGCTTCCGGGAAATAGGTCGCCACCCCGTTGAGCAGGCCCACCGTCCCGTGCGCCGGTCGAGAAATGATCTGGTAGGTGAGATTGCCCCCGCCCAGGGTAAGGGAGACCGGCCGTCCCACGCTCGCCTGGCCCGAGACGTCGGAGACGCTTGGGGCGGGATTGCTGTTGATGCTCTCACTGGAGGGGCCATTGTGGCAGGTATAGCAGCCCACAAACGCTCCGCGAAACAATTGAACGCTCGTGGTCCCATTCTCAGCGCTCGCCACAAAGGAACGCTGACCTTGCGCTCGCGAAAGCACTGTGCCGCGGTAATCGAGGCCGTGACATGCCTGGCACTGCGATCTGCTGGCACCACCGTGTTCAACCAGACCGCCGTGCTGGTTGACCCAGGCCTGCCCGGTCGGATGCATGCCGTGCGGCCCGCCGTTCACCGTAACGGGCATGGTGACATGGCATGCGGTGCACTCGGCCAACACGCCCGCATGACCCTGCAACTGCACGTTCCGAAGATTATCGTTGCTGTGCGAGGAAGGAAACTCGGCGTGCGTGGAGCCATGGCACGCTTCGCACTGGAGGCCGCCATGCCCGGAGGAAAAGCGGAAAAGGGACAAACCCGTGGCCGGCGTGTTCGGCGTGGTGGCAAAGGTCTGATCAACGGCCGCGCGAACTGCTCCGTCGGAGGTAAACACGGAAGTGTAGCGGAGTTGCCCATTATTATGCGTGGCCGTTCCGGTGTGGCAGCTTTGGCAATTGGGCTCTATCACCCAACCCACCCGGCTGGCGGATCCGACCTGGCTCATGTTGCCGTGACAGCTCTGGCACTGCATCGCCATCGTGCCATCGCTGGCGACGGCTGTTCCCATGGCCCCGCGCAGGCATTTGGTGGCGGAACCCGGATGGCACCGGTAACAGGCTGCCCGGTTCGCCGCATCATCCAAGGTCGCTGCCAACACCGGGTCCCTGACGGCAGCATGCCGCGAGTGCACGGCCCGGGTCAGAGGAGAGATGCTGCCGTGACCAGTTCCCGGGAGCGCCTCCGACAAGTGACAACGGGCGCACAGCACGGGGTGTTGGTCATTGACCACTCCGGCATAGAGTCCCCGGGGATTGAAACCCGTCGCGCTCAAGATCCCCGCCCAGGTTGCCGGGTCCCGGTTCTCGTCATGCAAGCGCAGGATGTTAAGCCGGTAATCGCGCTCCGGGTTGGAATCGTTGACCCAGCCTGCGGCGGGCTGCGCCGCGCTGGCGGAGCCTGATGCGTGGCAAGCCCGGCAGTCCATCTCGTCGGAAACCGGCAGCACGATCGGGCTCGCGCCGAGCACATTGCCCGCCGAATCCTTAGCTACCAGTCGCATCAGCGGATAGGTGTTCTTGCGGCCGGCATTATCGTAGGGCGTCAGGGGAATGCCTTCGGCCCGGAACCAGTTCACCCTGACGGAACTATTTGTGGCTTCGAACTGCATCGTCCGGGCGACATTATTCGTTCCCGGCATGGCCCAGCCGGCCAGGCCCATGTCCGGAGCCAGGTTGGCCCCGTAAAGGGCCGCGACATAGGTGTAGAAGTTGCCCTTCCCGATCGAAGTTGAATTGAAGGAGCCCGCTGGGTCCGCCACCGCCTGGTAGGTGACCGTGTAGCCCGTCCCGCTCTTAACCAGCCTTCCATTCACGATCAGCTGCGCCTCGATCGTGTTATAGGCTGGAAGTATCGAGAAGACCGAGTAGTCGCTGTCCATGCAGTGCATGCCCAGGTTGTTCCAGCCCAGCAATGCAGAGTTAGCCGCGCGGCCTGGCGAACCCGCCACCAGCACCGTTAATAATAAGCTGCACGCGAGGAGTACATGAACTCTGGAATTTCTTTTCATAGGTTTTGCCTGCTGAGCACGCCAAAGAACATTCGCCGCAACGCGGGGACCAGTCAGGGTGCGTCTTTAAACGGCGCCATGCTGACATTCCACAAGCGTTGGGAATAGGAGTCAGAACCCTACACGGTGTTTGCTTGACTCTGAACAAAATAAAGCCAGCACCCTGGATCCCCGCAGCGTGCCCTCGGAAAAAAGAAAGACGGAGACACAAATTGCACAAACGGGCACGAACTTTCTCCGCGTCCATCGCCGCAGCAGACGGGGCGGATACCTGTTGAACTTGCATTTTTACCGCTGGCCGATGGGGTTTCCGGCCGAGTGGCTCTGCCGCGGGGACTCCTTGGATTCCAGAGAAGATGATTTTTCGAAGTTCGGCTATTTCGGGCGGTCCGCACGGTCCGCTGCATAATGCTCGATAGCCTCGGCCACTCCCTGCCCGTGAGCGGCCTGGCTCAGGTAACCATCCTGGCGCAGCACGGCGGCTTTGACCTGGGGGACAGCGTTAGCGGGGGCGGCGATCATTGCGGCAAACTGGCGGGAGAGCATGGGCAGGTCGTTCAAGTGATCGCCGGCGGCGAAAACGCTGGCCGGGGTGAGCCCGAGTTGACGGGTTAATTCGGCCAGGGCCGTGCCTTTATTGTAGGCGCGGTGACTGAACCGGGCGTAGACATCGTTGCGGACCACCGCGAGGTCGGGGACGGATTCGCAGTAAGTCTCCAG
>JAJRDJ010000253.1 GCA_028678445.1 Methylococcaceae bacterium | reverse complement strand
GGAACACCAAGCTGGCTACCCTGGAGGCCAAGGCCGACGACAAGGCGCTCACCGAGGGCGTGGGTCAGACCAAGGGCTATGCCCAGAAACTGGCGCTGCGGTTCTGTTATGCCAGCAATGGCCTGGGCATCTACGCCATCGACATGGAGACCGGCGAGGAGGGTGAAATTCCCGCCTTTCCAACGCCGCAAGAACTCTGGGACCGGCTCCATGCCACGCCCAACGCCTGGCGCGACCGCTTCGCCGCCGTGCCGTTCGAGGACAAGGGCGGCTTCTTCCAGGGGCGCTACTACCAGGACATCGCCATCCAGAGGGTTTTGGACGCCATCGCCGACCAGCGGCGGCGCATCCTGCTGACGCTGGCGACCGGCACGGGGAAAACCTTTATCGCCTTCCAGATTGCCTGGAAGCTGTTCCATGCCCGCTGGAACTTGAACGACTGGAAGAAGGAAGGCGACCCGGCGCGGCGGCCCCGCATCCTCTTCCTGGCCGACCGCAACATCCTCGCCGATCAGGCCTACAACGCCTTCTCGGCCTTCCCCGAAGACGCGCTGGTGCGCATCGACCCGGATTCCATCCGCAAGAAAGGGTCCGTGCCCAAGAATGGCAGCCTCTTCTTCAGCATCTTCCAGACCTTCATGTCCGGCCCGCCGAAGGATGGGCATCCTTCACCCTATTTTGGCGAGTACCCGGCGGACTTCTTCGACTGCATCATCGTCGATGAATGCCACCGGGGCGGGGCCAATGACGAGAGCACCTGGCGCGGCATCCTCGACTACTTCTCTCCGGCCGTGCAACTGGGCCTGACCGCGACGCCCAAGCGGAAGGACAACGTGGACACTTACGCCTACTTTGGCGAGCCGGTGTATGTGTACTCGCTCAAGCAGGGCATCAACGATGGCTTCCTGACGCCGTTCCGGGTGAAGCAGATTGCCACCACGCTCGATGAGTACGTCTACACAAGCGATGACACGGTGGTGGAGGGCGAGATCGAAGCCGGCAAGCGCTATGAGGAAAAGGATTTCAACCGGATTATCGAGATTCGCGAACGCGAGCGGAAGCGCGTGGCCATCTTCATGGCTCTGATCGACCAGCGGGAGAAGACGCTCGTCTTTTGCGCCAACCAGGCGCATGCCCTGGTGATCCGCGATCTCATCAACCAGCTCAAGACGAGCAAGGACCCGAATTACTGTCAGCGCGTGACGGCGGACGATGGCGTGCTGGGCGAGCAACAGCTACGTGAGTTCCAGGACAACGAGAAAAGCATCCCGAGCATTCTGACGACATCACAAAAGCTCTCGACCGGGGTGGACGCCCGCAACATCCGGAACATCGTCTTGCTGCGCCCGATCAACTCGATGATCGAGTTCAAGCAAATCATCGGACGCGGCACCCGGCTGTTCGACGGGAAGGACTACTTCACGATTTACGATTTCGTGAAGGCGCACCACCATTTCAGCGATCCAGAATGGGATGGCGAGCCGGTGGAGCCGGAGGTTTGTGCGCGTTGCCAGCGCCATCCCTGTGTGTGTATCCGTGAACCGCCACTCTGCGCCCGCTGTGGACAGTGGCCCTGCGAATGCGAGAAGGCGCCGTGTCCAAACTGCGGTCAAAACCCCTGCGTCTGCAATAAGCAAGCGAAGGTCAAACTGGCCGACGGCAAGGAACGCAACATCCAGCACATGCTGGCGACGAGTTTCTGGCATCCGGACGGTACGCCCATGTCCGCGCAGGCATTCATGGAGGCCCTGTTCGGCAAGCTGCCCGAATTCTTCAGGAATGAGGAAGAGCTGCGTGCCATATGGAGCGTACCGGATACCCGCAGGAAGCTGCTGGAAGGCTTGGCCGAGAAGGGCTTCGGCAAGGTGCAACTGGCGGAGATGCAGACGCTCATCGACGCCGAGAAGAGCGACCTCTTCGACGTGCTGGCTCATGTGGCCTATGCCCTGCCGCCCCTGACCCGCGCCGAGCGGGCGGAGCAGGCCAAGGTCATCATCAGCACCCATTTCAACACCCCGCAGCGCGTCTTTCTGGACTTTGTGCTGTCGCACTATGTCAACGAGGGCGTGGATGAACTGGATTCCACCAAGCTGACGCCACTCCTCAAGCTCAAGTACCACGACTCCATGCTCGATGCCGTGGCGGACCTGGGCAGGCCGGAGGAGATTGGCCAGGTGTTCAAGGGGTTTCAGCGGTACCTGTATCAGAAGGCGGCGTAGGGGCGGGTGTGAAACCCGCCCCTGTGGCCATCGGGCGGGATCCGGCCAGCCCTTGCCGTATAATCCCGCGCTCCGGTTCTTGGCCGGTTTGGGGGCAAACGGTATCAGTGGCGCAATGGCGGGAAGGGTGTTTTCAAGGGCGTTATCCGGGGTTGCGATGCCGCGCGCGGCGATGCTGGTGTGGCTGCTGATCTTGCCGGGCTGCGGCGAGCCGCCCAATAGCCCCTATCCGCCGGCGGAGGCGCTCGACAATGCGCTGTATACCTCGTTCGAGGAACGCCCCAAACATCTCGATCCGGCCCGGGCGTACAGTGCTAACGAGTACGAGATCATCGCCCAGGTTTACGAGCCGCCTCTCCAGTACGCCTACCTCAAGCGCCCTTACCAACTGGAGCCGCTGGCCGCTCAGGCACTGCCCGAGGTACATTATCTGGACGCGGCGGGCCAGCCGCTGCCGGATTCCGCCCCCGAGGAGCGGATTGCCTTCAGCGTTTACGACATCCGGCTCCGGCCCGGTCTCACGTATCAGCCGCACCCCGCCTTTGCCAGGGATGCTTCGGGCCGGTTCCGCTATCACGCCATGACGCCCGAGGCGTTGAGCGCCATCCACACGCTGTCTGATTTCACCGCCACCGGCACCCGGCCCGTCACCGCCGCTGACTACGCTTATCAAATCAGGCGCCTGGTCCATCCCGAGGTGCATTCGCCGGTGGCCGAGATGATGGGGGAATACATTGTCGGCCTGCGCGAACTGGGGATGAGGATGACGCAGGATTTCGACCGGCGCCCGGCGGGCTCGGGCTGGTTCGATCTTCGCGACTACCCGCTGGAGGGCGTGGAGGTGGTGGACGACCAGGACTTGCGGATCCGCCTGCATGGCCGGTATCCGCAATTCCGTTTCTGGCTGGCCATGCCCTTTTTCGCGCCGATGCCCTGGGAAGCCGATGCCTTCTACGCGCAGCCGGAACTGGCTGAAAAAAACATCACCCTGGACTGGTACCCGGTGGGTTCGGGTCCTTATCGGCTCATGGAAAACAACCCCAACCGGCGCATGGTGCTGGCGCGGAATCCGCATTTTCATGTCGAGCGCTATCCGGCCGAGGGCGCGCCGGGCGATGCCGAAGCGGGCCTGCTGGCCGATGCCGGGCAGCCGCTGCCGCTGATCGATTGGGTCGTTTTCGTGCTGGAAAAGGAAACCATCCCCTACTGGAGCAAGTTCCTGCAGGGTTATTACGATGCCTCAGGGCTGGCGTCGGACAATTTCGACCAGGCTATCCAGTTCAGCGGGGTGGGCAACGCCGAGCTGACGCCGGCGATGCAGTCGCGCGGCATCCATCTGCAAACCGCCGTCACGGCATCCATTCTGTACATGGGTTTCAACATGCTGGATCCTGTGGTGGGGGGCTTGAGCGAGGCCCGCTCCAAACTGCGGCGGGCCATCAGCATCGCCGTCGATGAAGAGGAGTTCATCGCCATTTTCATGAATGGGCGCGGCATCGCGGCGCAGGGGCTTTTGCCCCCCGGCCTGTTTGGGTATGAGCCGGGCCCGGAGGGTATCAACCCCTATGTCTACGACTGGCGCGACGGCGCGGCGCGCCGCAAGGAGCTGAGCGAGGCCCGTCAACTATTGGCCGAGGCGGGTTACCCGGAGGGCGTGGACCCGGCCACCGGCAAGCCGCTGGTGCTGTTTCTCGATGCCACCGCGTCCGGGGTGGACGACAAGCCCACACTCAACTGGTACCGCAAGCAATTGGCGAAGCTGGGCATTCAGCTCGTCTTGCGCACGACGGACTACAACCAGTTTCAGCAGAAGATGGCCAACGGCAATGCCCAACTGTTCCGGTGGGGCTGGAACGCGGATTATCCCGACCCGGAGAATTTTTTCTTCCTGCTCTTCGGCGAGAACGCCAAGGTCGGCAAGGGCGGAGAAAATGCCGCCAATTACCAGAACCCGGAATTCGACCGTCTGTTCCAGGCCATGCGCAATCTGCCCGATGGGCCGGAGCGGCTGACGCTGATCCGCCAGATGCAGGAGTTACTGCGCCATGATGCACCGTGGGTCTTTGGCGTGCATCCGAAAAGCTTCAGCCTGCGGCATGCGTGGTACCGGAATTTCAAGCCCAATCTGATGGCGAACAACGGCCTCAAGTATTTGCGGATCGACGCCGGACAGCGCGCGGCCCGGCGGCTGGAGTGGAACCAGCCCGTCTACTGGCCGCTGGTGCTCGCCGCCCTGCTGCTGATCGCCCTGATTTTACCCGCCTTCCGGCTCTACCGCCGGCGCCTCCGGTCCGCCGCCCTATGACCGATTACATCATCCGCCGGCTGCTGTACGCCCTGCCCCTGCTCCTGGGTATCAACATCCTGACCTTCGTCCTGTTCTTCGTCATCAACACGCCGGAGG
>JAJRDJ010000252.1 GCA_028678445.1 Methylococcaceae bacterium | reverse complement strand
TTTTCCCTATTACGGGATCATGAAGGAATCCATCGCCCGCTTCACCACGCCGGCATTCCGCCGCACCCAGCCGGTTTATTACTATGCTCTCATCATCGCCGGCTGTTTCTTTGCCTGGAGCGTGATTCTGCCGGAATCGATGCGGGTGGCTTTCCGGGAACGTGCCCGCCTCAGTCGGCCTGACCGGCTCTTCGCGGTCTGGGCCATGGTCGTTGTAGTCTTCTTTTCGTTGTCTCAATCGAAATTGCCAGGCTACATTTTGACGGGTGTTGTCGCGCTGGGTGTCCTGGTTGCCCGAGTGTTCGCCGAAGCGCTGTCCGGCCAGAATGACGGCGCTTTGAATCTGCTGCGCCGAGCCTGCATGGGGCTCGCGCTGGCCGCCTGTTTGCTGGCGGCGCCGTTACTGGTGCTGCTCTTTGCCCCCGAGGATCTCGCTAGACCCCGGTGGCTGACGGACGACGCCCTGCTGCGATTCGGGCCGCTCCTTCCGGGTTTGGTCATCACCCTCGGCAGCATGGCGCTGCTGGCGCTCATCGCCGCGACGGGTCGCAGCACCCGCCTTGCGCTGCTGGCGTTTCTGGCCTTCCCGGTGTTGCTGCTGACGTTCGACTTCGAGCTGATTCCGCGCCACGCAAGCCAAAAATCGGCGCGCACCCTGTTCGAGCAATTGCCCGCAGGGCTTCCCGCCGACACCGAGTTCGCCTGCATGGGCTGCATGCCGCACGGCCTCACCTTTTATCTTGGCAAGCCGGTCACGGTGTTCACGCGGGACGGGGGTGAGCTGACCAGCAATTACGTCCTTTTTTCCCTGGGTTCCGGCAAGCCCTGGCCGGAACGGCTGATTCCCTACGCCAACATGAACAATTACCTCGCTGCCCGCTCGGGGCCCGTGTTTCTGATGGCTCGCAAGCCGCAGCGCGCCGAACTCGAGTCATTGGCCGTCATGGATGCTGACGTGCTGACCTTCAATGACGACTACATCGGCACTCTGCTGCCGGCCCTTGGGCGCTGACATGTGTGGAATTTGCGGCCACGTCCAATTTGACGGTGCGGCGTCTGTCGCTGCGGTAGCGGTGGCCGGGATGCTCGACCGGCTCGTGCATCGGGGGCCCGACGGTCACTGGATCAAGCAGGATCCTGCCGCCGTCTTTGGTATGGCCCGGCTCACCATTCGCGGCCTGACCAGCGGCGAGCAACCCTTGGTGGATGGCGACACCGGCGTGATGGTGGTCTGCAATGGCGAGATCGACAATCACCTGGCCTTGCGCGAATGGCTGGCGGAGCGCGGCCGCCCGGTGACGCAGGACACCGATGTCGCCGTGCTGCCCGGTCTCTATCTGGAGCTCGGCGCCGCCTTCGTCGAGAAACTGGTGGGAGCCTTTGCGATTGCCGTCTGGGATCCGCGTAACGGCAAGCTGTTGTTGATTCGCGATCGCGCCGGTGAACGGCCGCTGTTCTATGCTCTGGAGAATGGCGTCGCGACCTTCGCCTCGCAGCTGGCTGCGATGGCCGTGCGCCAGCCGGCGGTGCCGGCTATCGACCAGCCGGCGCTCCGGCGATACCTGCAGCTCGGTTATTTTCCCGCGCCCGACAGCCCCCTGGAGGGCGTGGTCAAGGTTGGTCCCGCCGAGTGTGTTACGCTGGATAGTCAGGGCATCCGCTCATACCGCTACTGGCGCTGGCCTCGTGGCAATCCACCCAAGACCGACACCGCGCTCGATGGCTTTGATGCGATATTCCGCGGCGCCGTGTGGCGGCAAAGCGAGGTCGATGTCCCGGTCGGGCTTTTTCTCAGCGGTGGGGTAGACTCCTCCCTCATCGCCGCCGTTGCCCGCAGCCTCCATCCAGAAAAGTCGCTGACTGCCTTTGGTCTGCGTTTCGGGGAAGAGTCCTTCGATGAAGGGCAGTTCGCCGAGCGCGTCGCCGCCAATCTCGGTATCGAATACGTGCCGGTCTGGGTAACGCCGGAGGACATCCCCCGCCTGTTGAAAGACGTCATCCGTACCAGCGGCGAACCCTTAGCTGACCCGGCCTGGATACCCACCGCACTGCTCTCGGAACGGGCCGCGCGCGATATACGCCTGTCCCTTTCCGGCGAAGGGGCGGATGAACTGTTTGGCGGCTACCCGACCTATTTCGGCGCGGGCTTTGCCGAGCGCTATGCCCGGTTGCCGGCGTGGCTCCGGGCCATCATCCGCGATAAGGTCGAGCATTGGCCGCCCAGCGATAAAAAGGTCACCCTGTCCTTTCTGCTCAAGCGCTTCGTGCAGGGTGACACGCTGGACGGTGTGGCGCGGCATGTTCTTTGGAATTCCAGTATTGCGCCCGGTATCCTCGCCCGCCTCGGTCTCACACCGGAACTCACGCCGTGGACGGCGCCCGAGGGCGAGACGCTGCTCGACCGCATCCAGCATTACGACCTGGAGCGCTCGCTGGCCGAGGGACTGTTGACCAAGGCCGACCGCGCCAGCATGCACTCGGCGCTGGAACTGCGTGCGCCATTCCTCGACCAGGCGGTGATGGAGTTCGCCGCCGCACTGCAGCCGTCAGATCGGGTCCAGGGCATCCAGACCAAGGTATTTCTCAAGCGCTACGCCACGCGTTACCTGCCCAAGGAGATCGTCTACCGCAAGAAGCGCGGGCTGTCGGTGCCTTTGAGCCGCTGGCTCCGCGACGAGCCCCTGCGTCCTTGGGTGGAAGACGCGCTCTCCCGTCCTGTGCTGGATCAAATCGGCATCAACCGTTCAGTCGTTCGTGAGCTGATGAACGAGCATCTACATCGCCAGGCTGATCATGGCCGCGCCCTTTGGGGGCTGGTGGTGGTCAGTGAGTGGCTGGCGTGGCTGTCGGAGTTGGCGGAATGGAGGTAGGCGGATAGCGCGATGCACCAATGTGCGGTTGCGGCCGGTTAGACGCTAGCCTTGCCGCTGGCGACTGGGGTCCGGCCCCAAGTCCTCGGTCCGGAAGATGAAGTTGCCGCCCTGCCGATCCTGGAAGAAAAGTCGCAGCGCGCGGCGCACGGTTTCAAACGCCAGATCGTCCCATGGGATTTCGTGCTCATGGAACAGCCTCACTTCCAGGCTTTCCTCACCGGCGGAGAACTCCTCTGCGGGCATGCGCCCCCGGAAAAAGGCGTAAACCTGCGAGATATGCGGCAGGCTGAACAGCGTGTAGAGCGCCTCCAGCTCGACCTCCACATGCGCTTCCTCGCGCGCCTCGCGACGGGCTGCTTCTGCAAGCGTTTCTCCCAGCTCCATGAAGCCGGCCGGCAAGGTCCAGAAGCCCAGGCGCGGTTCAATCGCCCGCCGGCATAGCAGGATGCGGTCCCCGAACACCGGGATGCAGCCGGCGATCACCTTGGGGTTCTGGTAGTGGATGGTCCCGCAGGCATCGCAGATATGGCGGGTCCGGTCGTCGCCAAGCGGGATGCCGTGGCGGATCGGCTGGCTACACTGCGGACAGTATTTCATGGGGCTGATCATCGCGGGGACGTCTTCAGCAAGGCGGGCTGGGTTGATCGGGATGGCGCGTGGCCGGATTATTCCGACATTGCGTCAATCAGTTGATCCTCCAGCGCGAACCGAACGCTCAGGGCCTCCCCCAGACGCTGCAAATCGGGGTCCAGCTGCGTCCGGAGCGCGTTCCCGGAAAGAGCCTCGTACTTGTCGTTGAAAGCGATGGCGGCATCGGTGGCATCGGCGAACCGCGGGTACAGTGTATTCGCCAGCGTCTGCACCTTGTCCCGCCGTTCCGGCACCTCGGTCAGTCGGGGGTAAATCTCGAAGTGACCGAGTGAAATGTAATCGACCAGTACCTGGCAGAACTCCCGAACCCGCACATCCAGCGCGTCCGACGCAGCCGCGGGCCGCTGATGATCCAAGGCACTGAATAGCGACCAAAGCTGCCGGCGTTCATCGAGCAACTCCTGTATGACGCGGTGGTCATGCGCCTTGCGTTCAATCGGGGTTTCGGTCATGGCTGAGAGCCTCCTGGGTAGTTCGATAACACACATACTGTATGCCATCCGCCGCTCATGAACAATTGCAAGTCTTGTGATGAGGATTACTCAAGCTAGCCGATTCGTCATACTATCCCCGCATTCCTGAATACCACGGGAGATTAAGTACATGATCCGCAGCATGACCGCCTTTTCCGGGGGCGAACGGAATATCGAAGGCTGGGTTTTGGCTTCCGAAATCCGCACTGTCAATCATCGGTTTCTCGATATTTCCCTGCGCCTGCCGGATGCCTTCCGCTTCCTCGAAACCGAGATACGCGCCCGCATCGGCCAGCACATCAAGCGTGGGCGGGTCGACTGTACGCTCACTTTCAAGATGAACGAGCAGGGCGAGGCACTCATTCACCTCAACCAGCCTCTCGTAGCACAACTCCTGGCTGCCGCCCGGGATGTGGAGCGTCTGGCCGTTGGCGCACTGGCTCCGTTCAATGCGTTTCAGGTCCTGCAATGGCCCGGAGCCCTCCACC
>JAJRDJ010000251.1 GCA_028678445.1 Methylococcaceae bacterium | reverse complement strand
TTTTGTCTTTCCCTCTGCACGGCATCACGCTGGCGCTGGATTTCCCGAATCGGGGCGAGAAACTTCATCGGCTGTTTGAGCGGCTGGACGCCCTCGTGGCCGAAGCCGGCGGGCGCTTGTACCCGGCCAAGGATGGCCGCATGCCAGGTGCCCTGTTTCGCGCGGGGTACCCTGGGTGGCGGGCCTTTTCGGAATGGATAGACCCCCATTTTTCCTCGAGTTTCTGGCGGCGAGTAATGGAGGAATCATGAGAAAGATACTGATAGTCGGGGCGACATCCGCCATTGCCGAGGCGGTGGCGCGCCTTTATGCCCAGCGCGGCGATTACCTGTTTCTGGTGGCGAGAAACGCGGACCGGCTGCAAGGGGTGGTGGATGACCTGAAGATACGCGGTTGCCCGAAAGTTATCGGTTTCCCCATGGACGCCAATGACTTTGCCGCCCATGCAGGTATGCTCGAGCGCGCCGAGGCGGACCTGGGTGGGCTGGATACCGTGTTGATCGCTCACGGAACCCTGCCGGATCAACAGGCTTGCGCGGCATCGGTCGAGTTGACACTGGAAGAAATCCGCACCAATGCCCTGTCGGTGATTAGCCTCGCGACCCTGATCGCGAACCGTTTCGAGCAGCGGGGCGCGGGCACCTTGGTGGTCATCTCTTCGGTGGCCGGTGATCGGGGGCGGCAGAGTAACTATGTGTATGGCAGCGCCAAGGCGATGGTCTCCACCTTCCTGTCCGGGTTGCGGCAGCGACTCGCCAAATCCGGTGTTGCCGTGGTCACCATCAAACCCGGCTTCGTTGATACGCCGATGACCCGGGATTTCAATAAAGGACCACTCTGGGCCAGCGCGGACACGGTTGCAAGAGGGATTGTGCGTGCGATTGATCGCCGCAAGACGGTGGTTTATCTGCCGTTTTTCTGGCGAGGCATCATGTGGGTGATACGTTCCATACCCGAGTTTATATTCCGGAAGCTGAAGCTTTAATCCCGTTCCTAGGTGCTTTTTGCATGGAAGCGGCCAGTCACTATACCCTGGCCCGTACGCCTTGCCAGCCTGGCAGGTCAACAGTGTTTCCGTATCAGAATTACCATGCTATTCAACGTCTCCAGCACTGACGGTTCTGCGCGTCGCGGTGAACTGGCGTTTCAACGTGGCAAGGTCCAGACCCCGGCCTTCATGCCGGTGGGTACCTATGGCACGGTCAAGGCCATGACGCCAGAGGAACTCCGCGCCATAGGCGCCGAGATCATCCTGGGCAATACCTTCCATCTGATGCTGCGGCCGGGTACGGAGATCATCCGCAAGCATGGCGACCTGCATGACTTCATGCACTGGAGCGGACCCATCCTGACGGACTCGGGAGGCTTCCAGGTTTTCAGCCTGGGCGCTATGCGCAAAATCAGCGAGGCGGGTGTCCGTTTTCAATCACCCATCAACGGTGATGCTGTTTTCCTGGGGCCGGAGGAATCCATGGCCGTGCAGCGCGAGCTGGGATCTGACATCGTCATGATTTTTGATGAATGCACCCCCTATCCGGCTACATATGAGCAGGCTCGAGATTCGATGCAGCTCTCACTGCGCTGGGCGGAACGGAGCCGGAACGCGCACGGTGATAGCGATGCGGCGCTCTTCGCCATCGTCCAGGGCGGCGTGTATGAGGATTTGCGGCGCGCATCATCCGCCGGTTTGCAGTCGCTCGGGTTTGACGGCTATGCCATTGGCGGCTTGTCGGTGGGGGAACCCAAGGAAGACCGGGCGCGCATACTCAGTGCGGTGGTGCCGACTTTGCCCGCCGACAAACCGCGCTATCTGATGGGTGTCGGCACCCCCGAAGATATCGTGGAAGCGGTGTGCGCCGGCATCGACATGTTTGATTGCGTCATGCCGACCCGCAATGCCCGCAATGGACATCTCTTCACCCGTTTCGGGACCCTCCGCATCCGCAATAACACTTATCGGGACGATACCCGCCCGCTGGATGGAGCTTGCGGCTGTTACACCTGCCACCATTACAGCCGCGCCTATCTTAGGCACCTCGACAAATGTGGAGAAATCCTCGGTGCCCGGCTCAACACCATCCATAACCTGTATTACTACCAGGAACTCATGGCCGGTCTCAGAACCGCCATTGCCGCGGGTACACTGGCTGATTTCGTGACGGACTTCTACCGCCAACGCGAAAGTAATGCGTCTTTTGTGGCATAATCGGCGGCTTTACCGCCGTAGACGAGGACTATCACTATGGGTTTTTTCATCACCGACGCCTTAGCCGAAGCGGGTCCAGCCGCGGCTCAGGATCCCGGATTGGTTGGCTTGATTCTGCCTGTCGGCATCATGCTGGCCTTCTTTTTCCTGTTCATCCTGCCCCAGCAGCGAAAAACCAAGGAACACAAAAAGATGGTCGAGGCTCTGAACAAGGGCAGTGAAGTGATTACTACCGGCGGCTTGCTGGGCCGGGTGGTGGATCTGGATGAGAATTTCGTTCAGCTTGAACTGTCCGACAACGTCCTCGTCCATGTCCAACGCAATGCCGTTGCTTCCCTGCTCCCAAAGGGCACCTATAAAACCCGGAAAAAATCCGACAAACCCTGAGCTCAGTTCACCCACTTGCTGAATCTCCAGGACGTCGCGCTCACAGGCAGCCACCATGCGTAATCATTTTCCACTCTGGAAAAACATCCTTATTATTGTAATTCTCGCCATGGCCGTGGTGTATTCACTGCCAAATTTCTTCGGCGAGGATCCATCCGTACAGCTTTCACCATCCCGAGGCGAAACCCTGGACCAGAAACTGGTGACGCAAGCTGAAAAAGTGTTGAGCGATGCCGGCTTGCAACCCAAAGCTGTCGAATTGCACGAAAAGCGGTTACTCATCCGGTTCGCCGATACCGATGCTCAGCTGAAAGCCTCCGACGCGCTGAAAGGTGTCCTGGCTGAGAAGTTCACGGTAGCGTTGAACCTGGCACCGGCCACGCCCGCCTGGTTGCGCAGTATTGGGGCGGCACCCATGTACCTGGGGCTGGACTTGCGCGGGGGCGTGCATTTCATGATGCAGGTGGACATGGAGGCTGCCATCAAGCAGGCTGAAGATCGCTACGCGGAGGATATCCGAACCTTGCTGCGGGACAATAAGATCCGATATCTCTCGGTAGAGCGCAACGACCATGCCGTGGAGGTCAAGTTTCAGGATCCCGGCACCCTGGGACAGGCTGAAACCACGCTCAAACGCGAGATACGCGGACTGTTATTCCAGCAAACCGACACTGTGCTCACGGGGCGCATGACGGATGTGGAAAATCGCGAGATTCGGCGGCTAGCCGTCGCGCAGAACATCACCACCCTGCGTAATCGGGTCAACGAACTGGGTGTCGCCGAGCCGGTCATCCAGCAGCAGGGTGAAGATCGGATCGTGGTTCAACTGCCGGGCGTGCAAGATACCGCCCGCGCCAAGGAAATCCTCGGCGCCACCGCAACCCTGGAGTTCCGCATGGTCGATACCGAGCACCCGGTGCCGACCGACGAGACCAAGACCCCAATTGGTTCACGACTGTACAAGGATCGCCAAGGCAAGCCGGTCCTGCTGCAACGTAAGGTTATCGTGACGGGTGACCAGATTATCGATGCATCATCGGGTCTGGAGCAGCAATCTGGCTCCGCTGCGGTATTTATTACCCTGAATGGTCCGGGCGCCCGCAAGATGGCGGATACCACCAAGGAAAACATCAACAAGCCCATGGCGGTAGTCTATATCGAGAATAAGACCGAAACCAAGGAAGTCGGCGGACAGAAAGTTACCAGCAAGAAGACGGTCGAGGAAGTCATCAATATCGCCACCATCCGCGACCGCTTCAGCAAGCGCTTTCAGATCAGCGGGCTGGATGGTACCGATGAAGCGCGTAATTTGTCCTTGCTGCTCAGATCGGGCGCCCTCGCGGCGCCGGTCGATATCGTCGAGGAACGCACCGTGGGTCCGAGCCTCGGCAAGGAAAATATCGCGCAAGGCCTACGGTCCTTCATGATCGGCTTTGCCATGGTCGCGGTGGTGGTTTTGCTGTATTACAAGGTTTTCGGCATTGTTGCCAACCTGACCCTGCTGTTCAACGTGGCGCTGATCCTGGCCATTTTATCCGCCATGCAGGCCACCCTCACGCTCCCGGGTATCGCCGGTATCACACTCACAGTCGGCATGGCGGTTGACGCCAACGTACTGATCTATGAGCGCATCAAGGAAGAGCTACGGAACGGAACCTCGCCACAGTCGGCCATTTATGCCGGATTCGACCGGGCCTTTGCCACGATCTGGGACTCGCATGTCACCAATCTCATCGCCGCCATCATGCTCTTCGGTATCGGCTCGGGTCCGGTCAAGGGCTTCGCCGTGACCCTGACCATCGGCATCATTACCTCTCTGTTCACGGCGGTCAGCTGCACCCGCATGATGGTCAATTTCATTTACGGACAAAGGCGCGCCGCCAAACTGTCGATCTAGCCTGGACCAGATTTCCCGATCATTCAGGTCGCCACCCATTCGAGGAGTACTAAGCCTTGTCACCACAAACCACCGCGCGTCGGCCTTATCACATCGATTTCATGAAGTGGCGGAGCGTCGCCGTTGTCGCCTCCCTGATCCTGAGTATTGCCGCCATTGCCTCGCTCGCCTGGAATGGCCTGAACTTCGCGGTCGACTTTACCGGGGGCACGGTAGTCGAGGCGGGATACCGGAACACCGTCGATCTCAATGCCATTCGTGCCGAACTCGAAGGCGCCGGCTTCGAGAATCCCATGGTGCAAAATTTTGGCACCTCGAAGGATGTGCTGATCCGGCTGGCACCGTTGAAAAAAGGCGAGGACGGCATGGCCTTGCGTGCCAAGGTCATGGACGCGCTCAACAAGGACCCCAATGACCAGCCTGATATTCGACGGGTAGAGTTCGTGGGTCCGCAAGTGGGCGACGACCTAGTCGAGGGCAGCGTGATCGCGCTGATTGCCGCGACCTTCTTCATCCTGATTTATGTAGCATGGCGTTTTGAATACCGCTTTTCTCTGGGCGCCATTCTGGCAACCCTGCACGATATCACCATGATTTTGGGGTTCTTTTCCGTACTGCAGCTGGATTTTGACCTGACCGTACTCGCGGCCGTCCTGACGATTATGGGTTACTCGCTGAACGACACCATCGTGGTATTCGACCGTGTCCGTGAAAACTTCCGGAAGATTCGCCGTGCCGAAACCCTGGATGTGATCAATCTTTCCATCAATGAAACTCTGGGCCGAACCCTGATGACCTCGTTTCTGACCTTACTGACCGCCCTTGCCATGGCGATCTGGGGCGGCGAGGTACTCAGGAATTTTGGCCTGGCGCTGGTGGTGGGCATTTTTGTAGGGACGTATTCGTCAATCTATGTCGCCACCGCACTGGCTTACAAACTGGGCGTCAGCAGAGCCGACATGCTGGTTCCAGAAAAGGAGGGCGCTGCCGACGGCCGTCCCTGATCAGGCTTTCAACTCACCCGAAAAGGCCGCATAGTGTGGCCTTTTTGCTATTCGGGTAACCTGCTCGCTGATTCGTTGCCAATTATTGAAACTTTTTCATGGAAATTGCTCATCGTATTGCCCAGGAACTCAGCATCAAAACCAGTCAGGCTCAGTCCGCCATTCAGTTACTCGATGAGGGTGCCACCGTGCCTTTCATCGCACGGTACCGGAAAGAAGCTACCGCGGGGCTCGACGATACTCAGTTGCGCAACCTTGAAACCCGGCTCGTATATCTCCGGCAATTGGAAGATCGCCGCCGTACGGTACTCGATAGCATTCGCGAGCAAGGGAAGCTCACTCCCGAAGTGGAGCAGGCTCTACTCACGGCGGACACCAAAACGCAGCTCGAGGACCAGTACCTTCCCTACAAACCCAAGCGCCGCACCAAGGCTCAAATAGCCCGCGAAGCGGGGCTGGAGCCGTTGGCGCTAGCTTTGCTGGTTGATCCCGAGCTCCAGCCGGAAAATGAAGCGGGGAAATACCTCAAGCCCGATCTGGGTATTTCGGATGCGGCGGCGGCCTTGGAAGGGGCTCGCCAGATTCTTATGGAGCGCTTTGCCGAGAACCCCGCCACAGTAGCCGGGATCCGCGAAACGATTTGGCGGGAGGGTATCTTGACTTCACGGGTAGTGGTCGGCAAGGAGGCTGCTGGGGCCAAATTTCAGGATTATTTCGATTACGATGAAGCTATCGCAAAAATCCCGTCACATCGGGCCTTGGCGCTCTACCGGGGGCAAAACGAGGACCTCCTTGAGGTGAAACTGCAGCCGAGCCGGGATAAGGACGCCGCGCATGAAGCTGCCCAAAGAATCATCAGACAGCAGGAAGGCATCGCCAATCGGGGTCGTCCGGCGGATCGCTGGCTAGGCGAGTGCGCGCGACTTGCTTGGAAGATCAAGCTTTTCCCACGCTTGGAGCTGGACCTGAAACAACGCCTCAAAGAGGCGGCGGAAGAGGAGGCCATCCGCGTTTTTTCACTCAATCTCAAGGATTTGCTGCTGGCCGCGCCGGCGGGACCGCGCGCTACCCTCGGCCTCGATCCGGGTCTTCGTACCGGCGTCAAGGTCGCGGTAGTCGATAACACCGGCAAACTGCTGGAAACCGCAACCATTTACCCGCACGCCCCACGCAATGAATGGGACCAATCCATCGCCGTACTGGCCGGGCTGGCGGCAAGGCACGGTGTCGACCTGATCGCCATTGGTAACGGCACGGCGTCCCGGGAGACCGACCAACTGGCAGCCGATCTCATCAAGGGCCATCCGGAGCTAGGCATGACCCGGATCGTCGTTTCGGAAGCCGGGGCCTCGGTCTATTCTGCCTCCGAGCTGGCTGCCCGCGAATTCCCTGAGGTCGATGTGTCTCTGCGCGGGGCGGTGTCCATCGCCCGCCGTCTGCAGGACCCACTGGCGGAGCTGGTCAAGATCGACCCCAAGGCGATCGGCGTCGGCCAGTATCAGCACGACGTCAATCAGTCGCGCCTCGCGAAAAGTCTGGACGCTGTGGTGGAGGATTGCGTCAATGCCGTTGGGGTGGACGTCAACACGGCTTCAAGTTCGTTGCTGCGGTATGTCTCGGGCCTGTCGGCGACCCTCAGCCAGAACATCATCGACTTCCGTGACCAGAACGGCCCGTTTCAGTCCCGCGAGGACCTGAAGAAAATACCCCGGTTCGGCGGGAAAACCTTCGAACTGGCGGCGGGATTCTTGCGAAT
>JAJRDJ010000038.1 GCA_028678445.1 Methylococcaceae bacterium | reverse complement strand
AGCGCGCGCCGCAGCAAATCCGCCGACGAGGCGCGCCCCACTCGCCGCCTCGCGCTGGCCAGGCAGTCTCTGGACAGGCTGGCGATCAAGTCCTCATCGACCAGGCCGAGTTGGTTCCAGTAAGCGGAAATTCGCTCAAGCACCGGACTCTCGTCCAATGGCGGGTCGTCGTGCGTACCCGTCGCTGGCGCGGACGTAGCGGTCATTGCCGTCATGGCACGTTCCACTGATACACCCAGGATTCGGTCAGGATATCCTTACCCACGCGGAGGACGGCCCTGAGTTCAGTGGGATTCCTGCCCTTTTCCGGCTGGAGATCGAAACTGAGCCGCCAAGTGCCGTTGATTTCATTCTTGTGCACAACCGTATTGGAAATCGTGCCCACGGCGCTGACCTCGGCGACCACATTAGCCTTGGGGCTCAACAGCTTGAGCAGGGGACTGGTAAAGTCGACGACAAACTTGTATTTGCCGGCCTCGCCTTCTACGGCGCCCACGCGCGTCGAGACAACCTTACCGCCGCCAGGTGCGGTGAATTCGTCCGTGACGAAGTGCAGCCGGTAATCATATCTGAACTCGCTGCCTTCCACCGCCGGCTGGTCGGGTACCCAGAAGGCGACGATGTTGTCGTATTTTTCTGCTTCACTGGGAATCTCGATCAGATACACGCCACCCGCGCCCCAATCACCGAGCGGTTCAATCCAAGCGCTGGGGCGGAGGTGATAGGCGGCCTCAAGATCCTGATAGTGATCGAAATTCCGGTCCCGTGACAGCAGCCCGAAACCGGAGGGCTTGGTGTCCGTGAAGACACTGATGCGGAGCTGGCGCGGATTGTTGAGTGGTCGCCATAGCCATTCGCCCGTGCTCTTGCCGATCAAGAGGCCATCCGAGTCATGTACCTCCGGGCGGAAATCATCGGCGAAGCGGTTGGTGTTCTCGCCGTGGAGGAACATGCTGGTGAGAGGCGCTATACCCAGTCGCTCGACGGACTTGCGCAGGTAAAGGTGGCTGTACACGTCCATGCCGAGATTCAGCCCCGGTCGTATCACGAAGCGATAGGCGCCGGCGACGCTCGGACTGTCGAGCAGGGCATACACCGTTAGTGAATTGGCATCCTTCTCGGGTTTTTCGATCCAGAACTCCCGGAAGATCGGGAATTCTTCTTCCTTCGGCAGGCCGGTATCGATGGCGAGCCCGCGGGCCGACAAGCCAAATGCCTGCCCTAGCCCCACCGCCCGGAAATAGCTTGCACCCAGAAACACCGCGATTTCATCGAAGGTTTCGTCGCGCTTCAGGGGGTAGTGGAACCGCAACCCGGCAAAGCCGAGATCTTCCGGCAAGGGGCTGGGGAGCTGATTGTTGCCGAAGTCGAACAGGTCCTGCGCGTAGCCGATGCGGGTGGTTGAGCCATGATCCAGGATATTGATCGTGACGCGGTCCCTGAATATGAAGCCGCGGTGGAAAGTTTGGATCTGGAACGGGAGCCCCTCATCCCGCCAAAGGGATTTCTCCGTCTTGTAACGAATGTCGCGGTATTGGTCGTAGTTCAGTTTGGACAGGTACTCGGGCATGTCGCCTTCGTCACGGGCATAGGACTGTTTGGCCAGCTCCTTGGCCTTGGCCTCGACATCGGCAAAATCGAAGGGCTTGGGTGCGGGCTGATTGGTTGGCACCACTTCGGACGGAGCCGGTTCTGGCGCGGGGGGCGGCGCCACTTTGCCCGGAGAGGCCTCCCCGGCGGCAGACAGCATTAAGCTGGTCAGGAGCAGAACCCAAATACTGGTCGTGGTCACGGTGTGTCTTTCCTCGGAGCAGTGTGAACGGCTGGCGTGCATGGGCTGGAATATGTTTACCCCGGTTTTTCTGCTCGGCAAGACCGGGCCAGATACGCCAAACACGAGGCTCACCCGGAGCTCAATCAAATCGCATGCATTGAAGAGCAAAACATTACGTTAGTATAACGCGGTGTATTCTGACACTGAACGATTCCTTTCGACACGGTGGGGCGGGTGAAAACCCAGACCCATGCCAGGCTTACCGGGGAGTTATCGCCATCAAGAATCTCATCGTCATCCGCCACGCGAAGTCCAGTTGGGACAGCCCCGCACTCCGCGATCTCGATCGTCCGCTCAACCATCGCGGGCAACGCGATGCACCGTTCATGGGCAAGCTTTTGAAGTCGCGCGGACTGATTCCGGATCGCATTGTTTGCAGCCCGGCCGTCCGGGCCGGCATGACAGCGCGGCTACTTGCCGATGCAGTAGGTTATGAGCTGGCGGCGATTGAAACCTATCCTGAGCTCTATGAGCAGGGGGTGTCGGGGCTCATGACCGTCATTCACGGGCTCAACAGCGGCTGGACCCGCGTTTACCTCATTGGCCACAACCCGGACCTGTCCCTGCTCGTCAACCGGCTGACCGGTGAACATCTCGGCCAGTTGCCGACTTGTGGCGTGGCATCCCTGGTATTTGACGTGGAGCACTGGCCGCACATCATGGAGGCTTCCGGCCGGCTGAGCCTGTTTGATTACCCCAAGCGGTATTCGCGGGACACTTGACCTGGCCCGCCGTCTGGCTTGGCTCACGGTGGTGCATCACCGCCCCAGGTAACGTTGCTTGATGGCCTGGCCTAGTTGATGGACCGCCATGGCGTAGTAGGTGCTGTGGTTATAGCGGGTGATGACGTAGAAGTTGGGATAGCCTACATAGTAATCATCGCCCTGTGTGGCCCTCAGGCGCAGCAAGCTAACTTCATCCGCCGGATAGTCGAGCTTGGGCCGGATACCGTAACTGGCGAGAGTCGCCAGCGAGTAGCGCGTATCGAAACCGGTTTTCAGACCTTCCACTTGGTTGCCGACGACGATCGCCGGGCTCACCACCGGCTCTCCGGCCCGCCAGCCATATTCCGCGAAGTAATGCGCGATGCTGCCGATGGCATCCTCGGGGTTCCACAGGTTCTTGCGGCCGTCCCCATCGAAATCTACCGCATATTTGAGGAAGCTGCTGGGCATGAACTGCCCGAGGCCCATGGCTCCGGCAAAGGAACCCTTGGGGCGGGACGGGTCCTGTTGCTGGCTGCGGGACATGATGAGGAAGCTTTCCAGCTCGCTCTCGAAATACTCCGCCCGGCGCGGGTAATCAAAGGCCAGCGTCGTCAACGCATCGATGATCCGATGGGTTCCCAGGTTGGCCCCGTAAATGGTCTCCACGCCCATGATGCCGAGAATGTGCTCGGGGCTAACGCCGAATTGCTGGCTTGCCCGCTCCAGCGCGGCGGCATGCCGTGACCAGAAGGAGACGCCAGCGCCAATGTGCTGATCATCCAGAAATTTCGCCCGGTAGCGGGTCCAGCCGCCCGGTTTTGGCGCCACGGTGGGCTTCTCCTGATTCATGTAATCGATGGTCCACTGCTTGCGCTGGGCTTGTGAAAACAATCCATACAGGTAATCACGGGAGAATCCATGCTGGGTGACCATCTTGTCGATGAAGCGTTCCAGTCCGGGGTAAGCCGCATAATCACCGCTCACGCGGGACGCCGAGTAATTACCGCCGGCGTTGCCCCCGGCTACCCGGAGCACCGGCCGGGCGGGTGCTGGACGGGTCGCCGTAGGCCTGACCACCGTTCCCCCTGGCGGCTCGTGCGGGGCGCATCCGGCGCTCAAGGCGAAGATGGCGGCCAGTGACAGTGACAATCGAATGTTCATGAGCTTTTACCGATAAGGTAGTGTCTTGATATTGATGTGTGGCGCTACACCGCAGTGCCGCCGCGCGCGACACCAAGAACCAGGCAGTGGCCAGTTGCAGCGTGGTTTACGAACCCAGCCATTTCAATAACCGTGTCCTGTCCGGCAACCCCGGCCTTGCGCCTAGTGCTTCGCAACAGGCCGCGCCGGCGGCTGAGGCCAGGCGTAGCGTGTCCAGCCAGCCCATGCCAGCCGCCAGCGCGGCGGCAAACGCGCCGTGAAAGGCATCACCGGCCCCGGTAGTGTCAATAGCACGAGCCGGAAAGGCCGATAAATGGCCCGATTGCCCAGCTTTTTGCCAGATCAGCCCCCGCTCACCCAGGGTGATCACCACGGCGGGAGAGCGCTCGGCAAGCCGTTGCAGGGCCTCTTTTGGAGTATCCGTCCCCAGCCACTGATGGGCAAATTTTTCGGAGCACACCAGATAATCGACCCTGAACATCAGCGACTCCGTACCGGCATGAACGGAACCCGCATCCAGTACCTTGGGGACCGGTCGGTCGATCAGGGCTTCCGACAGTGGCGGCTCGTGCCCATCGAACAACAGTACAGCAGGGTTTGCCCCGGTAAAATCGATGGCGTCGCGGGGTAGTCTTTCGGTACTGCCCTTGTAGCAGACCACAGTTCGCGCCCCGTCCGGTTTGACGATTACCGCTGATACCGGAGTGGGTGAGTCGCCCCGCACCAGCCATTCGGTGTCCACGCCTTCGTTCAGCAATTCTGCGGCATGCAACTGACCATGAATATCGTTACCCAGGTAACCCGCGAAGGCCGCGCGATAACCCAGGCGGGCCACCGCCACCGCCGCATTCGCTGCGGGTCCCCCGCCGCAGCCAGTCAGGGCGTCGGCAAACAGCTTTTCGTCCGGGCCGGGATGATGGGCCACGGAAAAAACGTGATCATAAGAGGCATGACCCACGCATAGGACGTCAACTCGGGGCTGACTATTCACAACGGGAAGAATTCAGCCGTGCCAGAAGTTGCCATGCAAGGCTGTTGACTCACTCCTCCAGACCCATGAATTTCCATACCTTTTCGACTGCGGAAGGGTCGTAATTAACATCCTTCGCCGCCTGTCCTGGCGCACCCGCCGCGTAATTGGTTTCATAAACCCGCTTCGCGTCATCGGCGAGCTGGGTCATTCCGAGTTTCCGGTAAGCCTGCTCCATGATCTCGAGCGCGATGGGTACCGCCTGAGTGCGCTGGTACTTGCGAACCACCTCGCCGCCGCGCCGTGCCGCTGCCAGATAGGCCTCGCGGCGCATGTAAAAGTCCGCCACATGAATCTCGTACATGGCCAGATTGTTGCGCAAGGATATAATCCTTTTGCGCGAATCCTCGGCATACCGGCTGTTGGGGAAGCGGCGCAGCAGTTCCTCGAAATCCTTGTAGGAATCCAGCGTGGCCCCGGGATCACGCTGCGATGAATCGGTTGGGATGAACCGGTCGATAAAGCCGATGCCTCGGTTATAATTCACCAATCCCTTGATGTAATAAGCGTAATCGACGTGCGGGTGGGCGGGGTTCAGCTTGATGAAACGGTCCGCCGCGGCAATCGCCGAGTCCGGTTCGTCGTTCTTGTAATACGCATAGGCCACATCAAGCTGTGCCTGCGTGGCGTATTTCCCGAAGGGGTAGCGTGCCTCCAGCTTTTCGTAGAGCTTGGTGGCTTTTTCATACCGTTTATCAAGCAGCGCCTCCTTGGCTTCGTTGTAGAACTGTTCCGCCGTCCACTCGGCATACTCGTCATTAGTTTCGTCCGGGGTATTCGAACAGGCCCCGAGCAGCAAGCCGAAGGCCAGTAGCATCCAGGTCAGGAGTTGTTTAGAGCGCAAGGTAGGCATGAGAAATCGAGTATCCGGAACGACCGCCGCAGCTTTTCAGTATAACGTGATTGGTTTAATCGACTAAAGTGAATTCAACCCGAATACTGACCTCGGAGATCCCCAACGATCTCGCCGGCTTGCGCCTGGACCAGGCAATGAGCGCGCTGTTCCCGGATTTTTCCCGCAGCCGCCTGCAGGACTGGATTCGTACGGGTGCCGCCATGCTCGATGGCACCGTGGTGCCGGTCAAGCATCGGGTGTGGGGCGGTGAGCGGGTCACGCTGCATGCGGAGCCTACCGTATCCTCAGTCGTCGGTGCCGAGGCTATTCCGCTCGCAATCGT
>JAJRDJ010000037.1 GCA_028678445.1 Methylococcaceae bacterium | reverse complement strand
GATAATTGCCAAGCGCGATCGACGGTCAGCGACGGATCGACACCAATTACCTTCATCCCGAGGGCAAGGGCCGCATTGGCGACCTTGACACCGATGGCGCCAAGACCCAGGACGCCGAGGGTTTTGCCGGCCAGTTCGATGCCGGCAAAGTTTTTCTTGCCCTTCTCCACCTGTTTCTGAAGGGCAACATCGTCGCCTTCCAGGTGCCGGGCAAAGTCCCAAGCCGCCGGAATATGCCGGGCGGCCAATAATAGGCCGGCCAGTACCAGTTCCTTAACGGCGTTGGCATTGGCGCCCGGCGCGTTGAATACCGGGATGCCGCGTTGCGAGTATTCGGGGACCGGGATGTTGTTGGTGCCGGCCCCGGCGCGTCCCACAGCCTTGACCGAATCGGGAATCGGCACCCCATGCAGGTCCTGGGAACGCAGCAAAATGGCATCGGGGTGTTGAACCTCGGAGGCCACCTCATAGTGATTAAGCGGCAACCGTGCCAGCCCGATGGGCGAAATGGCGTTGTAAGTCAGAATCTTGAACATGGATATCAACCGTGTTGGGCTTCGAATTCGGCCAGGAATGTCACCAGCGCATCCACGCCGGCTTCGGGCAGGGCGTTGTAGATGCTGGCCCGCAGGCCGCCAACCGAGCGATGCCCCTCGAGGTTTACCAGCCCCGCCGCCCGCGCTTCCTGCAGGAACACTTTTTCGAGATCGGCATTCGCCAAGCGGAATGGCACGTTCATACGGGAACGCACGGCGGGATCGACCGGGCTGGAATAAAACGCCGAAGCATCGATGGCGCCGTAAAGTTTTTCGGCCTTGCGGATATTACGGGCCTCGATGGCGGCCAGACCCCCCTGCTCTTTCAGCCATTCGAGGACCAGCCCCAAGAGGTACCAGTTATAGGTAGGCGGGGTGTTCAGCATGGAGCCATTGTCGGCCTGCAGCTTCCAGTCGAGTATCGACGGGGTGATGGGCAAAGCCTGACCGAGCAGGTCTTCCCGGGCAATCACTATCGTGATCCCGGCCGGCCCCGCGTTTTTCTGGGCGCCGGCATACAGCGCCGCCAAACGGTTAATATCCAGTGACCGGGAGAGGATATTGGAGGACGCATCCGCGACCAGCGGCAAGCCGTTGGAATCGGGTATGTCCTGGTATTCCACGCCACCGATGGTTTCATTGGCGGTGTAATGGAGGTAAGCCGCCTCGGGATCAAGCACCCACTCCCCGCGGGGTGGAATGGTGCTGTAGTTCTGTGATTTGGCGGACGCCGCCACGGCGACTTCGGCATAACGCTTGGCCTCGGCTATCGCCTTCTGCGACCAGATACCCGTATCGACATAGGCCACCTTATTCTTGCCGCGCAACAGGTTCAACGGCACCGCCGCGAATTGACCGGTAGCGCCGCCCTGCAGGAACAGCACCTTGTAGTCGGTAGGGATCGCCAGCAGCTCCCGCAAATCGGCTTCGGCCTTCTCGGCGATGCCGACGAAATCCTTACCACGATGGCTCATTTCCAGCACGGATACCCCCGCGCCATGCCACTCGAGCAGTTCATCACGCGCCTGCTCGAGTACCGGCTCCGGGAAGATCGAAGGACCCGCCGCAAAATTGTAAACACGAGACATCAGCTTTCTCCGTTCAAGGTTAAGCCCGCTGTTCATTCGCCCTGCAAGGGATATTCCATCGTTCCGGCCGAACCCGCTCTGCTTGGAGCCCTGGCCTTGAAAGCGCTAAATCCCACAGTGCAAGTGAGAAATCTTGAACGGCACTATAGCAACGCCAAATTAGTTCATTAAAGAATAATTCGTCATTTATATATGCCGTGATCATTCATACAAACCACGATGTCCGCAGGTAGAATCTGGAGCAACATTGGGCTAGGTCTGGCGCTTAATAACAATGGTGGTGCGTTATTGCTGAACACCGATCAGGCTGAATACCTCCCTTATTTCGTTGTCGAAACGGACTCGAAGAGTTAGATGGCAGAGACCAAGCACGCACCGATTCCAACATTCAAAAGGTTCAAACCATGATGGCAGTTACGGCACTCTGCTGCATCATGCATCAGATCTCGCGGTTGTCGTCGGGACGTAGCCATTGATTTGAAATGTTGAGGCTCGCCCACCATGAGCACGCGGGATCGAATCATATTTCCGACTTTCTGCGCTTCGCGTCTGGGCAAGATGATGCGGACGGAAGGGTCAGCATCTTCCAAATGGCTATTGATCCTCCCTTGACATTAAAGTCAGGAACAGAATGTCGAGTGAAGATCTGCCCCGCATCCGCAATTATTGATCTGATACCGCAGCCCAGTCCGCTTTATGGTTTTATTTTGGACGACGGCACGGGCAAACTTGTCGAAATGCTCACTGCCTTCCATGCCGGACGTGCGGTTTAGTTCAGCAAACCCATCGCCCCGGTTGCGGCCATTCCGGGACCCGTCAATCAATGAAGGATCAAACTATGTCTATCAATGAACGCAAGTTAGGATTCGCCACACAGCAGTTGCACGCCGGGTACAACCCCGACCCAACCACCGGGAGCCGGGCCGTACCCATTTACCAGACCACCAGCTATCAATTTCGGGATACCGAACATGCGGCGGATTTGTTTGCCCTTCGGGAGATGGGGAACATTTACACCCGGCTGATGAACCCGACCACTGACGTCCTCGAGCAGCGGATAGCGGCTCTAGAGGGTGGCGTTGGCGCCTTGGCCGCGAGTTCCGGTCATGCCGCTCAGGTGCAGGCAGTTTTTACCCTGGCCAATGCGGGCGATCACATTGTTTCATCCAGCCGGCTCTATGGCGGCACGTATAACCAGTTTGCCTATACGCTGCCCAAGCTCGGCATTCAAGTCACCTTTGTCGATCCTCGCGACCCGGCGGCGTTTGAACGTGCCATCCGCCCGAACACCAAGCTGATATACGGCGAATCCCTGGGCAATCCGGATCTCACGGTATTCCCCGTCGAGGAAGTCGGCGCCATCGCCAGGAAGCGCAATCTGCCGGTGTTGCTGGATAATACCCTGCCGACGCCGTATCTCTTCCGTCCCTTCGAGTGGGGCGTTCACCTGATCACGCACAGTACGACCAAATTCATCGGCGGTCATGGCACCAGCATCGGCGGCGTTATTGTCGATGGTGGCAGCTACGACTGGACCAGCCCCCTGTTTCCGGACTTCAACGCGCCTGATCCTTCCTATCATGGCCTGATCTATTCCGGCCTCACCGCCATCGGACTCCCACCCTTCATCATCAAGGCCCGGGTTCATGTGCTGCGCGACATTGGCGCCGTGCAATCGCCCTTTAACAGCTGGCAGACCCTGCAAGGTGTCGAAACCCTGTCCCTGCGCATGGAACGCCACGTGGAAAATACCCAGACGGTCGCGGAGCATCTCGAAAATCATCCCAAGGTCGACTGGGTGACTTACCCGGGCTTGAAAAGCCATCCCGATTATGAACTCGCGAAAAAATATTACCCGAAGGGTACCGGTGCGATACTCGGTTTCGGTATCAAGGGCGGTGTGGAAGCGGGCAAGAAATTCATCAACAGCCTGCAGCTATTCAGCCATCTGGCCAACGTGGGTGACGCCAAGAGTCTGGCCATTCATCCCGCCAGCACCACCCATAGCCAATTGACGCCTGAGCAACAGCTTACCGCGGGAGTCAGACCGGATTTCGTCCGACTGAGTGTTGGCCTTGAGGATATTGACGACATCCTCTGGGATTTGGACCAGGCACTGGAACGTATTTCATTGTAAAGCCCCTGATCACACAAATTATCAGGCCAGTCAGGCGTGCCGGTCCGAATCCCGAATACACTGCCAGCCTGCGGGATTCTCAAGGACGAGAATCCCTATTTCATTGACGACGGGACTGAGCCTTCCCGCGTCGGGATGCCGCTGCGGATCGTCATCCTGAATTTAATGCCGACCAAGATTGCCACGGAGACGCAACTGCTGCGTCAGCTCGCGCAATCGCCCCTGGTCGTGGAAGTGATATTGCTCAAGACCGCCACGCATGAGGCCCGGCACACCGATGCCGGGCACATTGGCAGGCATTACCAGAGTTTCGAGGAAATCCGCGACCAAAGTTATGATGGTCTGATCATCACCGGAGCGCCCGTTGAGCTGCTGGAATTCGAGGCCGTGGATTACTGGGAGGAACTGACCCGGATTTTTGACTGGGCCGAGTCCAATGTACGCTCCACCTTGCATTTATGCTGGGGGGCCCAAGCCCGGCTCTATTTCCAATATGGAATACCAAAGTACTATCTGCCCCGGAAAATGTTCGGGATTTTCGAGCACCGAACATCGCAGCCAGGCCAAGCATTCACAACGGGTTTCGATGCCTGCTTTATGGCGCCGCATTCCCGCCATACGGAAATCCGCCTTGACGACCTGGAAAGGGCCGACGAAATCGTGGTGCTGGCCAGTTCTGAGATTGCGGGCATTCATATCGCGGCTTCAAGGGATCATCGCAACCTCT
>JAJRDJ010000250.1 GCA_028678445.1 Methylococcaceae bacterium | reverse complement strand
CTTGACGTGCCTGAATCACGGAATTTGAAAAATATAACTGCTTCGCAAGTAAAACATTTGCACCCTGACTGGCTGACTTGTAACCTCAGAAAATCCCCTAGCGCCTCTGCGTTAACTTCATTAGACGATATCCGATGTTGTTAGAGAGCTTCTTCATGGTGGCCGGCAGCCTTCTGATGGTTGCAACCGCGCCCGGCATCATTGAACTCGCATTCCTGACCTTGGGCGGGATAATGCCCATGCGGCTCAGCGATACCAGATCACCGGCCGACTTCCCACCGCTGCACTTTTGCGTGGTTGTCCCCGCACACGATGAGGGTAGCGGCATTGCCGCCTGTGTGGGCTCCTTGCTGCGTTGCGAAACCGCGCAGCACCAGCTAAGCA
Source organism: Methylococcaceae bacterium (assembly GCA_028678445.1). Taxonomy (GTDB): domain Bacteria; phylum Pseudomonadota; class Gammaproteobacteria; order Methylococcales; family Methylococcaceae; genus UBA6136. The sequence goes on along the minus strand of JAJRDJ010000250.1, from coordinate 4,764 downwards.
TTGTCGTGATAGCGGATAATTGCACCGACGACACCGCGCAACATGCCCAGGCGGCCGGCGCGCGGGTCATCGTTAGACATGACACGCTGCATCGTGGCAAGGGCCAAGCTTTATCGTTCGCCTTCGACAAGCTGCTTAGGGAGAATCATGACGTATTTGTCGTGGTCGATGCCGACACGCGAGTGAAACCGAACCTGATACAGGCCATGGCCCCCCTGTTTGCCGCTGGCGCCGACGCCGTACAGTGCCGCTACCTGGCCTCGAACCCAGAAGCCAGCCTACGGACGCGGCTCATGCATGTCGCCTGGCTGGCCTACAACATCCTTCGGCTCAGGGGACGGGAGTTTTGGGGCTGCTCGGTCGGCATCCTGGGCAACGGCTTCGCGCTGAGCCGCAAGGCCCTGCAAGCCCTGCCCTTCGAAGCCGATTCGATCGCGGAAGACCTCGATTACCAGATCCGTTTCGTCGAGTCGGGCCGGCGGGTCCGTTTTTGCAACGGCACAACCGTCCTGGCGCCCGCTCCGTCCACCGGCTCAGTCGCATCGGCGCAGCGGGCGCGCTGGGAGGGCGGCCGCCTGCGCATGATGCGGGAACGGCTGCCATCGCTGCTGGCGGGCGTTGCCCGGGGCCAGTTGCGTTTGATCGAGCCGGCGTTCGACCTAATGCTGTTGCCCCTGGCCTTCCAGGTGCTGCTGCTGATCGCGCTGGTACTGCTTCCCTGGGGGCCTACCCGCTTCATGGGCCTACTGGGACTAGCGGTCGTCGGTATGCACATCGCCGCCGCCCTCGTGATCGGCCGCGCCGGTTGGCGGGATTGGCTGGCCCTGGCCGGCGCGCCGTTCTACATCCTCTGGAAGCTCACGCTGGGCAAACGCCTGTTCGCCGCAGCCGCCAAGGATGCGGCCTGGGTCCGCACCGAGAGAACCGATACCGATGAATAAGCCCGAAGTATCCATCCTGATCGTCTCGTTCAACACCTGCGAGCGGCTACGGCAATGCCTCACCAGTCTACCGGCGGCGCGAGGCCCGATCACCACCGATACGATAGTCGTCGACAACGACTCGAAGGACGGCTCGGCCGAGTTGGTGTCCAAGGAATTTCCGGCAGTTAGACTAATACGCAGCCCAGTCAACCTAGGTTTCGCCAGAGCTAATAACCAGGCATGGGAAATCGCCAGGGGCCGCTATCTCCTCCTGCTAAACCCTGACGCGGTATTGAGCGACGGTACCTTAGCCCACGCGATAGGGCTCATGGACCGGCATCCTCAAGTCGGCATGGCGGGCGGCAGGCTGGTTGATGAAAACGGCCACGATCAACCTTCGGCCAGAATGTTTCCCACCCTGCCCATCGAATTCTTCAACCTGAGCGGATTGGCGGGCCGCTTCCCCAAATCCAGGCTATTCGGCCGCTTCGACCGCAGTTGGGCCGATCCCGACCAGCCCGGCGAGGTGGATTGGGTTCCCGGCGCCTTTGCCATCCTGCGTCGGGAAGCGATCGAGCAAACCGGCTTTTTCGATCCACGGTTCTTCCTCTATTACGAGGAGGTGGATCTTTGCCGGCGCATCAAGGCGGCGGGTTATTGCATCATGTACTGGCCCGAACTCAGGATCATGCATGTCGGCGGTGAGTCCTCCAAGACGCTGGCCGACATGCAATTCTCCTCGAAAGGCTCGCAACTGACCCTATGGCGTATGCGCAGCCAGTTGCTCTACTATCGGAAATGGCATGGCGCGATCAGCGCCTGGGCGGTCAAGACGCTGGAGCAAGCCTGGCATGTGTTGCGCTGCCTGCGGAATAAAAGGCGGTCACCTGGCAAATTCGCCGAATCCGAAATCATCGTTAAGCTCTGGAATCGCGCCTGGACCGACACTCAAGGCGGCGCCAGCTCCCCTTCTCAGCCTTGGTGACCAAGATGTTCGACAATCTGCGCGAAGATTGGCAAACCTACGAACGCGATCCCACGCGCCAGGGACTCTGGGTCATGGCCGTCTACCGATTTGGACGTTGGCGCTATAGCATCCAGTCGCGCTGGCTGCGGTTGCCGCTTTCCCTGCTCTACAAGGCCTTGAAGCTGCTGTCGCAGATCCTGACAGGCATTGACCTCCCGTGCGAGACGCAAGTCGGCCGCCGCTTCCTAATCGAGCATTTCGGCGACATCATTATCAGCGGCGACACTGTCATCGGCGACGACGTGATCGTACGCAACGGCGTTACCCTGGGACTCAAACGCACAGGTGTGGCGGGCGCCCCACGCATCGGCAATAGGGTGGATATCGGGACCGGGGCCAAGGTGCTGGGGCCCGTCACGATAGGCGATGATGTGGTCATCGGGGCTAACGCCGTGGTCATAACCGATCTGCCGGCCAACTCGCTTGCAGTGGGTGTGCCGGCCCACATAAAAGCGCGACCTTCGCGGGCAAACCGACGAGGTAACAGGCGGTTACCATGAGAAAACCTGGCGATTTGCCCGGACCTCTGGGAAAAAGTTCCCGATTTCGCAGATCTTGGCGCTGGCGTCGGTTCTGGCAACCAATCGCCATCCTGCTGGCAGAACTATTGCCCCGGCTATTCGATCTCATCTTGGCACTGGTCCTACTGTTCTTGCTCGCGCCATTCATGGCCATCCGGGCTGTGCTTGCCCGGTGGCGTACCGGACAGGTAATCATGGTATCGGATCGGGTTGGCCGCTTGCGCTCCCCGTTCAAACTCCTGAGCTTTGCCGATAACGCTCTGGGAAGGAGGTTACCCGTCCTCTTCAATATCTTCGCCGGCAACATGGCTTTTGCCGGGCCGCGACCCTTGACGCCCGAGGAGGCCAGGGCACTCAGACCCGAGGACAGCATTCGCTTCTGCATACGTCCAGGGTTGTTTTCCCCCCATACCGTTCGGCATAAGACGGGCATCGCCTATGACGACGAAGGCGAGCTGGACCGCGAGTTTTATTATGGCGAAAGCACCCGGGGCAACGCCGGGCTGGTCGCACGCGGAACCATCAGTAGCCTCCTGGCGGGCGGCGGTTTGCGGGAGATGCCAGAACAGTTTTCCTTGTTGGGCGTCCGGATCATCAATACCACCATGAGCGAGGCGATCGATTGGATCATTCATCGCTGCCGAGGCACAACGTCGAACCTGGCCGCTTTCGTAAACCCTGACTGTCTGAATGTAGCCTACAAAAACTCTGTCTACCACGATGTGCTCACCAACGCGGCATGCGTGTGGCCGGATGGTATTGGCATCAACGTGGGCTGCCGGATGCTGGGACTGTCGCTGAGGGAGAATGTCAATGGTACAGACATGTTCCCCCGGCTCTGCGAGCGCGCCGCACGGGAAAACATCTCCTTGTACCTGCTGGGCGCACGGCCGGATATTGCCCGACTGGCGGCGGAAAACATGCGGTTCAAGTTTCCGGAGCTCCGCATCGCCGGATACCGGGATGGCTACTTTTCGCAAGAGGATGAAGCTCAGGTGATCCACGACATCAACCAATCAGGGGCTGATGTTCTCCTGGTCGCCTTCGGCGCGCCCAAACAAGAAGTATGGCTGGCCGGGCGCCAGCATGAGTTGAAGCCGCGCGTCCTGATTGGCGTGGGCGGCCTATTTGATTTTTATTCAGGCCGCATACCGCGTGCCCCTGTGTGGATGCGAGAAATCGGCCTGGAATGGACCTGGCGTCTGATGCAGGAACCCGGCCGCATGTGGCGGCGCTACGTCATCGGCAATCCCTTGTTCCTGTTTCGGGTATATCGGCAAAAGCTCGCGGAGCATTCGGCATGAAAAGACATCAAGGAGAAACGGGGCCGCAACTCACCAGCGAGCAGCAGCAACTCATCCGTCGCTATAGCACCATTTCTGGGCTTGCCTGGCGTCACAAGCTGCGTTATCACGCTAAGCATCTGGTCTGGGTCATCGTGGTTCGAGGGACCTATTTACTTAAACGTCTCATAGATATCGTCAGCTCAACCATTTTATTGGCAATCCTGGCACCCTTGTTTGCGGGAGTCGCCTTGGCCATTAGACGAGACTCCCCCGGCCCTATCTTTTTCAAGCAGATCCGAGTTGGCCGCTGGGGCACCCTCTTCCCGATGTGGAAATTCCGCTCTATGTACATTGATGCGGAACAACGGAAACAGGCATTGATGAAAGAAAATGAAATGTCGGGGGGTGTCATTTTCAAGATGAAATCGGACCCGCGTATCACGCGAGTCGGTAAATTCATCCGAAAGGCCTCGATCGATGAATTGCCCCAGCTTTGGAATGTCCTTTGTGGCGATATGTCTTTGGTAGGTCCCCGCCCGCCTCTTCCCTTCGAGGTGAATCAATATTCTCTAAGTGACCGCCGGCGACTAGATGTGGTTCCAGGAATAACTTGTATCTGGCAAGTTTCAGGGCGTTCCGATATACCCTTTGACCAACAGGTGCAACTTGATGTCGAGTACATTGAATCACAATCCATCTGGCTAGATATTAAACTCCTTTTAATGACTGTTCCCGCCGTTCTTCTGGGTCGAGGAGCTTACTAATGCATACCATAATATTGCTTGACCGCCTCGGTAAAGAACTCCTGCCCCTGACGGATATGACTCCTGTTGCTCTACTGCCGGTAGCCTCTCGCCCCCTAATTGACTACACCCTGGAGATGCTCGCCACAGCCGGCATCAAAATGGCCACCGTCGTGACAGGACCTTTTTCCGAGCAACTCAAAGTGATAATCGGATCGGGTCAACGCTGGGGGCTGCAACTCGATTTCTGGGCTGGGCGCGGCG
>JAJRDJ010000036.1 GCA_028678445.1 Methylococcaceae bacterium | reverse complement strand
GCCCCGCCGCGCTTTTCCCGGCATCAGATCCGGTTCGAGCTGAAGGTATCGCAGGCATTCATGTCACCCATCGAGAGGCCGCGCCTGAACCATTCGACCCGCTGTGCGGAAGTGCCATGGGTGAAGCCATCCGGCACGACATAGCCCTGCGTGCGCCTCTGTATCTGGTCGTCCCCGATGGCGCTGGCCGCCCGCAAGCCTTCCTCGACATCCCCCTGTTCGAGTATCTGCCGCGTCTGGTGGGCATGATTAGCCCAGACGCCTGCCAGGCAATCCGCCTGCAATTCCATCCGGACCGAGAGCTGATTGGCCTCGGCCTGTCCCATCCGTCGTTGCGCCGCCGAGACCTTGTCGGCAATCCCGAGCAGGTTCTGGACGTGATGGCCAATCTCGTGGGCCACCACATAAGCCTGGGCAAAGTCGCCGGGTGCGCCAAATCGCCGTTTCAGGTCATCATAAAACCGGAGATCGATGTAGACTTTTTGATCGGGTGGACAGTAAAACGGACCCATGGCGCTTTGGCCCATCCCGCAGGGTGTCGGGGTCGCCCCGCTGAACAACACCAGTTTCGGGTCCTGGTACCTGAGCCCGGCGCGTTTGAACAATTCGGTCCAGGTGTCTTCGGTATCCGCCAGGACCATGGACACGAAACGGGACTGGGCATCGTCCGCCGGCGGTTTTTGCGCCGGTGCTGAAGTCTGCTGCGGTTGACCCGCTCCGCCTACCAGAGTCAGGATAATGCGCGGATCGATACCGAAGTAGGCGCCCGCCAGCAGTAACAGCAACGTGCCTATGCCTATGCCCCGGCCACCGCCAAGAAATCCTCCGCGCGGACTCTGGCCCCGGCGGTCCTCTACATTGTCACTTTCACGTCCGCGACGAAATAACATGTGCCTCTCCTAGTCTCCCGTGAACGAAGCGCGAAGCATAACACCGGGTGACTTCCTGGCTAAAGAACACACAGCCCCGGCACTCTTGGAGCCCCGACTACAGCGTAGTCTGCCGGTCGCATTTGCTAGAATCACATAATTTCAGGGACCTCCTCGTTTGAAATCTCGCAGTCAGCTTTTCAACCTGCCACCCCGCTGGCAGCAAGTCCACCACGGCAGAGTGTCGCGGATTCCCCCACCCATCATCGCCTCCTGGCTGTTCGAGCGGGGTTCACTGACCCAGCGGTTACGCCGGCTGTGTGGCGATTCCTTCCACATCGTCCTGTTGAGCCAATCCTGGCAAAAACCCTACGCGGAGGAGTCACGGGCCCTGAAATTGCGCTCGGGACAACGCGCCGTGGTGCGGGAAGTCGCCCTCCAAAGTGGGGACCAACCCCTAGTTCTGGCGCGCAGCGTGATCCCGGCCAAAACGCTGCACGGGGCCGACCGCCGGCTGGCGAACCTCGGCACACGGCCACTCGGACATGTTCTCTTTACCGACCCGCGCCTGCGGCGCCTGAAGCTGGAAGTAGCCCGGATCGATGCAGACAACTGGCGGGCGCGTCCCAGCGGCGCCAGCCAGGACAGTCATCCCATCGGGCAGAATCTTTGGGGCCGCCGTTCGCTCTACTCCCTCGGCTCCGGCCACATACTGCTGGTGGCGGAATTCTTTTTGCCACCGTTATTCCTCCATGAGGTCGACTCATGATGCCTGTCAACGGCACTCCCGCCCTCCCCCGCAAGCTCGACGCCTATTGGCGCCTGATGCGGTTCGACAAGCCCATCGGCATTTTCCTGTTGCTGTGGCCTGGACTCTGGGCCTTGTGGATTGCCGGACAGGGACACCCGGATGCGCGGGTCGTCACGGTCATCGTGCTGGGCACCCTCCTGATGCGGGCGGCCGGTTGCGTTATCAACGACTACGCCGACCGCGACTTCGACCCGCACGTCGAACGCACGCGGCTAAGACCGATTGCCGCCGGGGAAGTCAGCCACCGCGAGGCGCTATGGCTGTTCGTGGTCTTGTGCCTCACCGCCTTTGCTCTGGTGCTGCTGCTCAATCCCCTGACCATCGCGCTATCCGTGCCCGGCGCGTTTCTGGCGGGCAGTTATCCCTTTACCAAACGTTACACGCATCTGCCGCAAGGTTACCTCGGCATCGCTTTTGGCTGGGCGGTGCCGATGAGTTTTGCCGCCGAAACCGGCGGCATACCCTGGGTGGCCTGGGAACTCTATGCCGCGACCATCCTGTGGGCGCTGATTTACGACACCATGTACGCGATGGTGGACCGCGACGATGACCTGAAGATCGGCGTGAAATCCACCGCCATCCTCTTCGGCCGGCATGACCGCCTGATCATCGGCATCCTGCAATTATCGATGCTGCTGATCCTCGTCAAGGCGGGACAAACAGCGGGATTGGGGGGCTGGTTCTGGCTGGGGCTAGCCGCCGGTGCCGGGCTGTTCATCTATCAGCAGTGGCTGATCCGCCATCGCGAAAAACCGGCGTGCTTTCGGGCTTTCCTCAACAACCACTGGTTCGGCGCCATGATATTTGCCGGCATTGCGGCGGATTATCTGCTGTCTTGAGGAGGAAATTCGTGCCAGATATGGGGTAATTTCCGGCGTGAATGTATTGGTGCGAGCTCCGTCGCGCCAACAGTTTTCATCTACTCCGCGCCAGGCATGCGGGCTACTTTGGGCTGAACCCGTCGGGTAGGTGTCACTTGTTGCCACAGGCCATGCACCGGGCTCATCCCCCGAAATACAGCGACTCGTCAGCTTTAATATTTAATTGCAGCCACCCCCTAAACTGCGGCAAATGCCACACTTTCCCAAGGGATTTGCCACACCTCCGGCATCACCCTCATCCGGGAAAACTCCGCCAGGCCGCGCGGTGCGCGACGAAGGGACCATGGCGCAAATTTTGCTTTGTTATGGCGACGTATTCACTTCGTTCCACAACAACTTTTTCTGCGAGGCATTCCATATGGTTGCAAATCAAACTTCCACCGCTGGACAACTGACCCCTTCCGGGGCCATGCTTCTTGGGACGGGGCTGGCGTTTGCCTCACTGATCCTCGTGCCCGCCATCTCCACGCGCCTGGGCATCGGCATGGCGCTGACCGGCGCTATGCGTATTGCTCTCATGCGCGCCTCCCACCGCGTCGTCAACAATGGCCAGGGCAACGGCGAAACCGACACCGCCTGTATGAGTTGTCATTGAATGCGCCTCGGCTCCGGGCCCATCTTTCGCCTCGCGACATCGGGTCCAGCTTTTCACGCCCCCCCGAAAAACCCAGAATCCGGCTACCCTTTGCTACAGAAAATGACCCGATGAATCAATCCGTGCGTTGTTGCGATGTTTGCCGGTTGCACGAGGAGGTGCCGGATTTCATGGTGCTGAGCCGGTAAGGCGAGAAACAGTTCTGGTGCGAGGCCGATTTGGGGGGTTATACCTTAGGCTGACCAAAGGCGATATCATTGGAATGGTTTCCTCGAACAAATCCCATTGAAGCCGGCGTCATACCTGCACTGGAGCAGACCGCTGGCTCCCTGGATTCGAATCATCCTCCCGCGAACCTTACCCTGACACAAACCAAGGAGACACTATGGCACACGTACACGGCACGGCGGACGCCGCCAAATCCGCAGTCAGTCACGCCGTGAAAGGCAATGGCAGCATGGGCGCCATGATGGAGCAGATGCCGGCCGGACACATGATGGCTAACATGCCGCGACACACCGGCATGGCGGCCATGGGAACCGCGGCGGTTGCCGCCACCACCCACACCGGGCGAAGTTTCCTTGGCGTTTTGAGCAGACATCCATTGGTGATATTCGGACTGGGCGTGGCAGCCGGCTATTACGCGCATAAATACCGCAAGGAAATCATCCGCTCGGCGACCAGCATCACCGACAAAGGCAAGGACTTCGTCCAGCCGCAAAGGAAAAACCTGGAAGACCTAGTTTCTGAGTGCAAGGAATGTGCTGACGACGAATCCTCCGAAGGTAAAACCCAAGGCAAAAAGACCTGACGGCCCCTTCGGATCCGCCCGTGAATGGGCCGTATCGTTAACCCATCGCTCACCCCCTTGGCATGTCGATTCAAGAGCAGGTTCTATTCTATTTTCGCTCCCGAGATCATCTGCGCTTCGCACTTGCCGCCATCTTTTGCGAACCGGAATCGGGCCTTCAGTTGGTCTCGAAGCGGGGGGACCTGGAGGGGATTTACAGGGTCGATCGCTATCCTCGCAAGCGCAAGTTGTAGATCCGCTTTCTCGATACGGTCCGCGCTTTCGCGGACCTGGCCCGGCATGTCCTGCCGCGCCCATGAGTCTGGGCACACGAACCGACGCCATCGCCATGGGACGAGCGATAACCAGCAGGCTCCGGGGCAACCGGGCCCTGGCTACCATCGGCGCTAAGACGGGGCAAAAGCCCCCTGGATCACGGAGTTCATAATTGACCACGTCATGCTCTACATGATCAAGCGCCACCGCCATCAGATCCTTCACGAATGGCTCCCACGGACCTGGACCTATCGCTCTGAGTGGGGCGCCACCCTCCACCTGAACTATCAAACGGTGCCGGCCAGATTGCCAAAACCCGCCTGATCGCAACCGCCACCGGAGCGCCCCATGTCCGCCCTCAATACCGGCTCCATGCCGCCAAGCTTTTTTCGTCTTGAGCATGTCTTGCGGCGGCGGGTAAGGATTGTCGTTCCGACATTCCGCAAGGACCCTGAACGGGTCTATGCTCTCGAAATCCTCTTGCGCAAACGGCCCGCCATCTGTCGGGTAAGGAGTGTTCCGCAGCTCGGTTCGCTCGCCATAGACTTTGATCCTAGGCAACTCCCTCGGGGCAGCCTCATTGCGCTACTGGAAGCGGTCATTCCGAACCTCGGCCGGGCCGATGACAAGCAGCGGATCGACCGTGCCACACTCCGCACCACGGGTGAGGAACGTGAAATCCGCTTCGCCGTTGAGGGCATGACGTGTGGCTCCTGTGCCCTGCTGATCGAACTCAAGCTGGGGCGAGACCCCCGGGTGCGTCAGGTCCAAGTGAATACGGCGACGGAGACCGCCGTGCTCATCGGCGACATTCCCGAGGCGGATGCCCATGCCATCGTCAGCAACCTGGGTTACCGGGCCTTGCCGGTGGGCAGCCTGATCGAGCGGAAACTCCTGATGGAGCGGCAGGAACTGCGGCTGCAGGACGCCGGTCGACGCGTATTATGGTCAGCGGCCCTGAGTGTCCCCGTCACAGTCATCGCCATGGCGGGCTGGCCAGGCGGCGTTTGGCGCTGGGCGCAATTCCTGCTCAGCACCCCCGTCTTCTTCTGGGCCGGCAAGCCCTTCCTTGACAAGGCCATCAAGCTGGCAAAACAGCGTTTGGTGAACATGGACACCCAAATCGCCCTGGGCGCGGGATCTGCCTATCTCTTCAGTACCTCGTCGCTGTTGTTCAAGCGCCCTTATCTTTACTTCGATGCCGTCGGTGGCATCATCACCTTTATCCTGCTGGGCCGCTATCTCGAGGAGCGTGCCAAGGGACGTGCCCATGCCGCCATTCGGCGTCTGCTCGATCTGCAGCCACCCACCGCCCATCTGCTGCGTGATGGCAAGGAGATCTCGGTGCCGGTCGACGAGTTGCGGCCCGGCGATCTGATCGTCATCCGCCCGGGGGACAAGATTCCAACGGATGGCGTGGTCGTCGAAGGGGCATCCAGGGTCGACGAAGCGATGCTGACCGGCGAAAGCCTGCCGGTGATCAGGACCGCCGGACATTCTGTGGTGGGCGGCTGCATCAACGGCACCGGCGCCTTGCAGGTGCGGGTGTCCGCCGTGGGCACGGATACCGTACTGGCGGGCATCATCCACATGGTGGATCAGGCGCAATCCTCAAAACTGCCAATCCAGAAAACCGTCGATCGTATCGCCGCCATGTTCGTGCCCAGTGTACTGGTCATCAGCGGCGCGACTTTCGCGGGCTGGCTGTTGGCCGGGGCGCCGCTCAGCGCCGCCTTCAGCAACGGAATCGCGGTCCTCCTGATTGCTTGCCCCTGTACGCTGGGACTCGCCACGCCGGCCGCCATCATGGTGGGAACAGGTCAGGCCGCGGAACGCGGCATCTACATTCGCAATGGCGAAAGTCTGGAGATAGCCACCCAACTGAACACAGTGATCTTCGACAAGACCGGCACCATCACCGAGGGCAAACCGAAGGTAACCGACTTCTGGAATGTTTCCGCACTTGCAGACGCTGAAATCCTGTCGCTGGCGGCCGGAAGTGAAGTCCGTTCCGAACATTTTCTCAGCAAGGCCATCCTTTCCTATGCGAAGGAATTGGAACATCCCGTCTACGAGGCTGAGGAATTTGCGACGGTTCCCGGGCGCGGCATCCAGGCGCGCGTGCAAGGGCACGGCTTGATGATCGGCAACCATGCCTGGATGGCTGAGTCGGGCGTGGATATCAGCGCGCTGGCGGACCAGTCCTCGCTGCTGGCCACGCAGGGCAAGACTCCGGTTTTTCTAGCCCTGGATGGCCGGGCGGCCGCCCTGCTCGGCATCGCCGACCGTCCGCGGGAAGGCGCGCTGGAAGCCATTGACCGACTGAAAAGACTGGGCGTGGACGCCCTCATGGTGACGGGTGACACCGAAGCGACGGCCCGCTACATTGCTGATCGTGTCGGCATAAAGACATTCATTGCTCATGCTCACCCAGAGCGTAAACTCGAGATTCTTCGTGAACTCCAAAAGAAGGGCGCCAAGGTTGGCATGATCGGTGATGGAATCAACGATGCCCCGGCACTGGCCGCTGCCGACGTGGGCTTTGCCATCGGCACCGGGACCGATGTGGCCATCGAAACCGCCGATCTCATACTCGCCAATGGCGATATCGCCAAAGTCGCCGAGGCCATGGAACTGAGCGGAAAAACGCTCAAGATCATCCAGCAGAACCTGTTCTGGGCCTTGGGCTACAACAGTCTGGCCATTCCCATTGCCATTTCCGGCAAACTGAACCCCATGATAGCCTGCATGGCCATGGCGTTCAGTTCGGTATCCGTGGTGCTGAATTCGTTGCGTCTGCAACGTAAGTAGCCCATAGGTACGGTGAGTTTCGTGCTACTTTGCCGTATTCCCTCCAGAAGCGGTCATTGAACGGCAGCACCAACCACTGTAATCGGCTTTCTGCTTGACCAGCCAGTACATTCCCAGCACAACCACGGTCATGTCATGCTGCCAAGCATCCCCCTACCGAAACTGCCAGCCGGCCACTGAGAACATAGCGACTACGCCGCACGCTGCCACCATTCACGGAGGATCAGTAGTGATTGCTGTTTCAACCGCTCCATGCTGATCATGAATTGCTTCAACGCATTCTGGGCTTGCCGGTATATTGAAACATCCGGTTTCGCTTCAACTTCACCAGGTGGCGGATTGTCCACTACGATAAAGTTGCCGGGAATCATGCCCATCCAGCAACTCCAGGAAATGACTTCGGCTTCCTCGGGGGTGAATTCGACGACTTGGATTCCGGGATGCAACATGATTTTGAGGTCGTAACCTGGCACCACGATACTGTTGTTGCAGGCATTCAATTCCTTGCCATTGATGACCCATTTCACCGGCACGCCCTTGCGCAGGACAAATTGGTTGGGGACAAACTGGCCGGATAACACATCCATTTCTATGGTTTGCTCCAGTTCGCAGCTTGCCGTTTTGGCCACGCTCGGCGCCAGCGCCGTCGAAATGCGTGCCACCAGCGTGTTGAAATCGAATCCCGACCCCGCCAGGGCCATGCCTCGATTGAGCATGATCGTCCCAAGGATGATGACAATCACGCCCGAGGCCTTGAGTAGTTTGGGCGCCAGATTTGCCGATACGAGACTGGTCAGAAACCCGAAGCCCAGGAGCAGCGGCAGAGTTCCCAGGCCGAAAAAGAACATAATCCTGGCACCCTCGGCCCAACTGCCGCTGCCAGCGGCCATCACATACATGGCCTGCAGCGGGCCGCAGATAATCATCAGGCCATTGAGCAAGCCGATCACCAGGGGATTATGGTGTTTCCGGTATTCCCTGCCGACTAGCCGCATCATGAAGGCGGGTGGTTTGATGTAGAAATGCCGCAGCGCTAGAAAGGCGTTCAACATGTGCAGGCCGAACAGGATCAGGAACACCCCGGCGGCAATACCCACCAAGCCCTGAGTTCGGGGCGTAAAGGCGATCACGGCCCCGAAAGCGCCCAGCGTGCCGCCGATGACGGTGTAAGACAGCGTCTTCCCGATGCCGTACTGGACATGGGATAGGTGGGATCTCGTGCCGCTAGTGGCGTCTTTGGCGATGTAGCCGACAACGAGGGGGCCGCACATGCCCACGCAGTGAAACCCCGTCAGCGCCCCCACCAGCAACAACAGGCCGTAACTCATGTTCTGGTTAAGCTTGGGCATGTCGGTATGATCCATGAACCAGTTGTCCAGCCAGAGAATCAGACCAATACCCGCAAGGGCTATAGTGACCGCCAGGATTTTTTTCACCGCACTGAATAGCATGCTGCGCCCTGGATTAAGGCGGTTTTCGGGAGGGGGCTGTCATTGTTGAATTGCTCACAATTGCCTAACAGGGTCACAGGCCGCAGCGCGAATGCCATGATAATAAGGGCGGGGCCGGGTCTCTGCGCCTTGTGGAGAGCGGGACAGGGACACCCGGAGACACGAGTCCTCGTGCTGGGTGCCCTCGTGATGCGGGTGGCCGGTTGCGTTATCAACGACTATGCGGACCGTGACTTTGACCCGCATGTCGAACGCACGCGGCAGCGGCCCATCGCCGCCTGGGCAGGGCTCTTCATCTATCAGCAAGAACTGATCCGCCATCGCGACAAGCCCACTTGCTTCCGGGCTTTCCTCAACAACCAGTGGTTCGGCGCCGTGATATTCGCCGGCATCAGGGTGGATTACCTGCTGGCTTGAGCGAATGATCCAGCGCGGAATAGCGCTTTTCCCGGGCCTTGCAACGGCTTCTGCCGATTGGCGCGGCTGATTGGCCGCGCCAATCGAGTGACCTCGGAAGCGCTTCGACTTACTCGTGAGCTTCTACGGGCATTTGCCAAAGGCCTGGGTGCGCTTGCAGCCGCATGCCGCACATTGAGCCCCCTGCACGGCTTCATTTTCATAGCCGCCCGCGAATAGTTCGTCCGCCATGCAGTGATTCATTTGTGGATGCCAGTGAGTGCCAGCCCTGCAGCCACAGTCATCGTATCCCGCGGGAAAACCACAACTCGTAGTGCCTGGTGCGGCAGGTGCAGGTTTTTTGTAATTTGTCACTTTCACCACCAGCTCGAAATTGACGTCGTGGATGTTCTTCCGATCGCGGGCATCGCCACCCACCGCCACGCTTAAATAATTATTCCCGCCCCCCTTCAGTTTGAGGACGCCATCAACTGTGACTGTCGAGAGGGGGTTGTCCCCAAATCCCGTGGTCCAACCGCTGCTGTTGGTGGTGCCGCCGGTGAAAGGCGTCAGCTTCCAGCCCCAGAACTGCCGAGAACCCTGGAACTGATTGGGAAACCAATGCCCCCATCCGCCCTGATTTTGCAGGCCCTGGAACACGGTAAGCGCCGGAACCAGGTTGTTACTGGCGTCATTGGCATCCCCGATAAGATAACGCCGCGCCGTGATTTCCACCGCCACCGTGCCGACACCCTGTTTCTTAAGTTTGTTGAAATCGAGCACGACCCATCGGGCGTCATAGGCATTGCCATAGCATTGGTCGTAGCTGGTATTCTCGGAAAGGGACGGGTTGGCCGCGGGATCGCACCAGGCATCCGATTTGGTCCTGGGCACGATGCTGTACTTGGCGTAGGGAATGTTTTGTTGGCTGGGCGTGAAATTCCTGCCCGTGTGGATGGATATCTCCGGCGCGGTGCTCTTGAGGTCATTTTTGTCAAAGGTGATATTGGCCACGCTGCCAATACCGGTATCGCCCGACACGATCGTGGC
>JAJRDJ010000249.1 GCA_028678445.1 Methylococcaceae bacterium | reverse complement strand
GCGCGCGAGGGGCGCGAGGATATCCGCCATCTGCCGCTCGTCACGATCGATGGCGAGGATGCCCGGGATTTTGACGACGCCGTCTACTGCGAACGGACGCCCAAAGGCTGGAAGCTCTATGTCGCGATAGCCGATGTCTCCTACTATGTTCGACCGGAAACCGCGCTGGATGATGAGGCGCAGAAGCGGGGTACTTCAGTTTATTTTCCGAATCGGGTTATCCCGATGTTGCCGGAAGTCCTTTCCAACGGCCTTTGTTCCCTCAATCCCGATACTGACCGGCTCTGTATGGTATGCGAGATGAGCATTAGCCAGGACGGGGTGCTGCTGAAATCGCGTTTCTTCACCGGTCTGATGAATTCACATGCGCGTCTCACTTATACCGAGGTCGCGGCTATTCTGGCGGGTGATAAGGCGCAGCGGCGCAAGCAGCGTGCCATCATCCACCATCTGGAGGAACTGCATTCCCTCTACAAGGCATTTCGGCGGGCCCGTGAGGATCGTGCCGCCATTGATTTCGATACGCAGGAATCGCGCATCATTTTTGGCGAGGGCAAGAAGATCGAGAAAATCGTGCCCCTGGTGCGCAATGATGCCCACAAGCTGATCGAGGAATGCATGCTGGCGGCCAATACGGCCGCCGCCCGGTTCCTGGAGCGGCATAAATTGCCCCATCTGGTCCGCATTCATGAGGGGCCAGGGGCGGAAAAACTGGCCGATTTACGAACACTGCTCGGTCGCCTGGGGCTGACACTCGGCGGCGGAGACAAGCCGGAACCCAAGGATTATTGTCGACTGACCGACGAGATTGCGGGTCGACCGGATGAACACCTCATTCAAACGGTGCTGCTAAGATCGATGGCGCAGGCGGTTTACAGTCCGGAGCAAAAAGGCCATTTCGGACTGGCTCTGGAAATGTATACCCACTTCACCTCGCCGATCCGCCGCTATCCCGATTTGCTGGTGCACCGGGCTATCCGTCACGCCATCGAAGGCAAGAAGCGGACGGCCTTCCGCTATGCGGCCAACGACATGGCTCACCTGGGGGAACATTGCTCGTTCACTGAGCGGAGGGCCGATGAGGCCACTCGCAACGTGGTGGCCTGGCTGAAGTGTGAGTACATGCAGGACAAACTGGGCGAAGAGTTTTCTGGCGTCATCTCGGCGGTCACGGCGTTCGGCTTCTTTGTGGAACTCAAGGATATTTTCATCGAGGGCTTGGTGCATGTCTCCAGTCTGGATAAGGATTTCTTCCACTATGATCCAGCCGGGCTCGCACTCAAAGGGGAGAGAACGGGGCAAACCTATCGCTTGGGCGATGTAGTGCAAGTCATTGTGGCGAGGGTCAATCTGGACGAGCGCAAGATAGACCTCGAATTGGTCAAGCCAGTGGAGCCTGAAAAATCGGAGGCAGCGCCGCGTACTAAGAGGAAGCGACGCAAGGCATGAAAACTCGGCGCCATGTTGTGGGCCTACACGCCGTGGAGGCGGCCCTCCAGCATGGCCCTGAGCGGATCGTTTCGGCATGGATCGACGCGGCCAGAACGGACGATCGGCTGGCTCGCCTGATCAAAGGGCTGCAAGCTCTGGGCCTCAAGCCTCAGAGAGTCAATAAAGCCCGTTTGGATATCCTGGCGGAAGGGCAGTCGCATCAGGGCGTGGTGCTTGAGGTCATCATGCCGGGCGAGCTTGGCGAGAACGAGTTGCGTTCCGCGCTGGAAACCACTGGTACTCTCCCTCTGTTTCTGGTGCTCGATCATCTGCAGGATCCGCACAATTTCGGGGCTTGTCTTCGGACGGCGGATGCGGCAGGGGTTCAAGGCGTGGTGCTGACCAAGGATCAGTCCGTTGGCATCACGCCGGTTGTGGCCAAGGTAGCCAGTGGTGCCGCAGAAACCATGCCGGTGTACCGGGTAACCAATCTCGCCCGGGCGCTGTCCTGGTTGAAGTCAGCGGGAATCTGGGTCGCAGGTGCCGCGGGAGAGGCTGAACGGACCATTTATGAGGCCGATTTACGGTTGCCGCTGGCACTCGTCATGGGGGCAGAAGGCAAGGGTTTGCGGCGCCTCACAAAAGAATGTTGCGATTTCCTGGTCAGCATTCCCATGCTGGGGCAGGTGGAAAGTCTCAATGTGTCAGTGGCGACTGGCGTGCTGCTATATGAGGTAGTGCGGCAGCGTCGTACGCTTACCAGTCATCATTCTTCAGAGGTATTTCCCGAATAATTGGTCTGGCTCAGGTTGATTTCGAGGCTGGGCTTCTGCGGCATGAATCCGCGTTTCACCAGTGTAAGATTCAGCGCCAGCAGCGGTAACAGGATGATTGCTGACAAGGCGAGAAATCGGGCCAGCTTTCGGCGCACATGCGTGGGGTGCAGGTGGATCCAGCTCCATATATAGATCTCAACCAACATTCCGTCCTCCTGCTCGAAGTTTGTTCGTTATTCCAGTGCATCATACAATGGGCTTGTGACTGGCTGGTGAGGGTGATGGTTCCATCACTTGGCCTGCCAAAAAATTTTCTGATCTTGTCGTACATCAAGGATGACTAATACTTCGTATATCGATTCGGTTCGCGCTTTGCAGTGGAGTGACGATGGGCTTCTGGTGCTGGATCAGCGCCAACTGCCAGCCAGAATTGTGCATGAGAACTGCCGGACAGCCGCCGACGTGGCTGACACTATTGCTTCCATGCGGGTGCGCGGTGCGCCGGCTATCGGTATTGCGGCGGCCTATGGCGTGGTACTGGCAGCCCGGGAGAGATTTACCCAGAACCCGCTGGATTGGCGCTCTGCCGTAGAGCATGATCTGCAGCGCCTGGCGCGTTCCCGTCCGACAGCGGTCAATCTCTTCTGGGCCCTTGAGCGGATGCGTGCTGTAATTCGTCGGGTGAATACTGAACCGGTTGCCCCTTTACTCGCCGAGGCCATCGCGATTCACGAGGAAGATATCGCGGCCAACCGGCACATGGGGGAACTGGGCGCTGACTATCTGGCGAATGCCGCGGGTATTTTGACGCACTGCAATACCGGATCTCTGGCCACCGGGGGTTATGGAACGGCCTTGGGCGTTATCCGCAGCGCCTGCCAGCGCGGCCCAAGAAATATTTTTGCCACCGAAACCCGGCCGTGGTCGCAAGGCGCGCGGCTGACGGTCTGGGAATTGAACAAGGATCGAATCCCGGCCACGCTGATTGCCGATTCCGCCGCCGCGTTCCTCATGCAGTCGGGGCGGGTGCAGTGGGTCATCGTCGGGGCCGACCGCATTGCCGCGAATGGCGATACCGCCAATAAAATCGGCACGTATGCCCTCGCTGTCGCCGCGCGGCATCATGGGGTCCGGTTCATGGTTGTGGCGCCAATGTCCACCATCGATTGGGATACGGCACAGGGCGAGAAGATCGAAATCGAGGAACGCGATAGCCGGGAATTGCTGGCCGAAAATTTACTAGCCCCGGATAGCGTCATCTCAGCCTGGAACCCCGTATTCGACGTCACCCCCGCCACATTGATCGATGTAATCGTAACCGAGCGAGGCGTGGTCGAGCAGCCATCCAGCCAGACCATGCAGCGGTTGTTCGGGTGATGGCTTCTGCCAACATAACTGTGGGGGTGTTCCCGGCCGTTTCTCCCACCCCCCATTAAAGAGACACAAGATTCACAATGCTAGACCCAAGGCTCATCCGTTCTGATATCGATTTGGTAGTGGCGCAACTGGCCCGGCGTTCATTTCCTCTGGATACCGCCGCCATTACCGAGCTTGAGACGCGGCGCCGTGACGTGCAGGCGCGAACTCAATCCCTCCAGAATGAGCGCAACAGCCGTTCGAAGCTGATCGGTCAGGCGAAGGCGCGTGGCGAGGATCTCCAGCCCTTGCTGGCCGAGGCGGAGTCCTTTGGTGATCGCCTGAAAAAACTGGAAAGTGAACTGGACGAGATCCAGACGAAGCTCGAAAACTTGCTGCTCGGCATACCCAATATTCTTGACCCCGATGTGCCGGAGGGCCGCAGCGAGGCCGATAATGTGGAAGTCTACCGTTGGTCGGAACCCCGCCAGTTTGATTTCCCGCCCAAGGATCACGTGGAGTTGGGCGCCTATCTGGGGCTTATGGATTTCGAGGCCGCCGCCAAAATTGCCGGTGCGCGGTTCGTCGCCCTGCATGGTCCCCTGTGCCGGCTGCAGCGTGCGATGAGCCAGTTCATGGTCGATCTGCATACTCAGGAACATGGCTACACCGAAACCTAT
>JAJRDJ010000035.1 GCA_028678445.1 Methylococcaceae bacterium | reverse complement strand
GGGGAGCGCCCTTCTGGACCGATCCGGATGCTCAGCCACCTTCGCTACTTCGGCTATTGCTTCAACCCGGTCAGCTTCTACTATTGCTTCGACCCCGAGGGTGCGCGAATTGAGACCATTGTGGCGGAAATCACCAACACGCCCTGGAATGAACGGCACGCCTATGTGCTCTCCCGGGCCGATGATGAACCCCGCGGCCATTACCACCGCTACCGTTTCCCGAAAGACTTCCACGTTTCGCCGTTCCTTCCCATGGATATCGACTACGACTGGCGCTTCGGGCAACCGGGTGAAAAGCTGAACGTCCACATGCGTCTGGACCGTGATGGAGCCAAGGTTTTTGATGCGACACTCGACATGGACCGCCGCGAGATGACCGCAGGCCAGCTCGCTTATTCGCTCCTCCGCTTCCCGTTTATGACCACCGTGGTCGCCGCCGGCATTTACTGGCAGGCCGCCCGGCTCAAGCTCAAACGTATCCCATTTTTCGAGCATCCCGATTCTTCTCCTACCCAACCACCCGGAGCATCCTGATGAAACCTACGATTGCTCTTCATGCCGAAAGCTTTTCCCGCAGCCGGCACCCCGGCCAGCTCAATCGCTGGGCCGCGCAACTCCTGCATCGGCAACTCGCGCAGCTGAAGTGTGGCGAGATCGTATTGGCCGATGGCGATGTAACCCGCTTTGGGCGCATGACCGACGAATTTCCGGTCTCGGTGCGTATTGACGTCGTGCAGCCGTCCTTCTATGGCAACACGGTATTCGGCGGCAGCCTGGGCGCGGCGGAAGGCTACATGGCAGGGGCCTGGCGCTGCACGGACCTGGTCGGTCTGGTGCGGATCATGGTGCGCAACCGGCACGTGCTGGAGGACCTGGATGGCGGGCTGTCCCGGGTGGCCGCGCCCGTCCGAAAAATCCTGCACGCGTGGAACCGCAACACCGAGGAAGGCAGCCAGCGCAACATCGCTGCTCATTACGATCTGGGCAATGATTTCTTCAAGCTGTTTCTCGATGAAACGCTGATGTACTCCTGCGCGCTGTTCGAGCGGCCGGAGATGAGCCTTAAGGAAGCCTCCATCGCCAAGCTCGACCGGATCTGCCGTCTGCTCGAGCTTAAACCCGATGACCGGGTGATCGAAATCGGTACTGGGTGGGGCGGCTTCGCCCTGCATGCCGCGACGCGTTATGGCTGTCATGTCACGACGACGACCATCTCCGAGAACCAGTATCAACTGGCCGCTGATCGGATTCGGGAAGCCGGAATGGAAGACCGCATCACTCTCCTGAAGCAGGATTACCGGAAGCTCGTAGGCCAGTATGACAAACTGGTGTCCATCGAAATGATCGAGGCGGTCGGCCATCACTATTTCCAGACCTTCTTCCGCAAGTGCGCCGAACTCCTGAAACCGGATGGGCTGATGCTGCTGCAGGCCATCACCATCAATGACCGCGAATACCGCCGCGCCCGCGATGAGGTGGATTTCATCAAACGCTACATTTTTCCCGGCAGTTGCATCCCGGCCATCACCGCCCTGCTCGGCGCCGCCACTCGCGCTTCCGATCTGCAACTGATCCATCTCGACGATATCGGTCCCCACTACGCGACTACACTTCGCTGCTGGCGGGAAGCTTTTTTGTCACAACTCGACGCAGTGCGGGCCCAAGGCTATCCGGAGCCCTTCATCCGACTCTGGGAGTTTTATCTCGCCTATTGCGAAGGCGGCTATGCGGAACGGGCACTGGGTGACGTGCATCTCCTGATGGCCAAGCCGCTGTATCGAGGCTGACACGCACATGAGCAAAGTCGCACTCATTACCGGCGCCGCCGGCGGGCTCGGACGGGCCGTCGCCGAACGTTTACACGAAGAGGGCTGGTCGCTGATTGTTACCAGCCGTTCCGTTAGCCGCCTGCGGGAGGCCTATGGCCAGGCTCATCTCCAGCTCGAAGCTGACTGCTCCACCGTGGCAGGTGCGAGGTATATTCTCGAGGTCGCCACAGCGGAAACCCTTCTACCCACCGCGCTGGCCCATTGCGTGGGCAACATCCGGCTCGGTGCCCTCCATCGTATGAAGGAGGAGGATTTCATGAGCTGCCTGAATGCCAACCTGGTCGGCGCCTTTCACACCCTCGCGGCGTTTGTCGGCGCCTTGCGCGAAGCCAATTCTCCCGGGAGCGCCGTGCTGGTCTCCTCCGCCGCCGCGCGGATCGGCACACCCAATCACGAAGCCGTCGCGGCCGCCAAGGCCGGCGTGGAAGGACTCGTCAGAGCCGCCGCGGCCACCTATGCCGCAGCCGGTATCCGCGTCAATGCAGTGGCGCCGGGCATCATGGAAACCCCGGCCACCACCGGTGTCCTGGCCACTGCCGCTGCCCGGGAAATCGCCGCTAGGCAATATCCCCTGCCCGGCATTGGCTCCGCCAGTGAACTGGCCGGACTGATGACATGGCTACTCTCCGAACAGGCCACCCGGGTGACCGGACAAGTCTGGTCACTCGATGGCGGTTTCAGCACGATTCGCCCCCTGGTTCGCTAACTTCACCTTACCTCCATGACGACACTGAGATGTACTGGGCAAACCCCTGGTGCCCTGCTCTCTCTCACCGTTGACCGGCTTCTATCGGGATGGTTGCTGCAACAGCGATGCGCATGAATTGGGAAAGCATGCCATCTGCGCAAGGGTCCCGGAAGCATTCCTGCAATTCTCACTAGCGCCAGGGAATAATTTCATCTCGACGCGTCTGGAGTATGAGTTCCCCGGACTCAAACCCGGTGACCGTTGGTGCCTTTGCGCAGCGCGCTGGAAGGAGACCTATGCCGCGAGCGCCGCGCCGTGTGTCGTGCTGG
>JAJRDJ010000248.1 GCA_028678445.1 Methylococcaceae bacterium | reverse complement strand
CCTTCACAAAGGAAGGCAAACTGCCGGGCACCCGCAGCTACCCGCGCCGTGGCCGCCGCATAGGTGCCCAGATAAAAGCCGGTCACCGGTGTTCCACGACCGAACCGCGCCATCAGCTTGAGAAACGAGTCCTGCAAGGAGCCATGCCAGCCGATATCCACCAGACCGATGTGGGCCTGCTCGAACACCTTCTCCTGACCCCAATAATCGGCCAGTATCGCTCGTTCCTCCCGGGCCAGTTCCAGCAAGGCCGGCGCGAGCGAGCGGAACAGTGCCCGCAGCCGCCCGTAATCACGGCCGTTCCGTACCCGCTGCCCCGGGTCGCGAAAACCTGCCGCATGTATCAGGGGCAAGGCGTCCTTAACGTCCAACCCGACGCGGGACAGAAATTCGCCCACCATCAGCCTGCTCGTGCCACTGACCAGAAAATCGCAAGCCTGCTCGTCGATGTCCATCAGCGCCGGGACATTCCATGCACGCCGGGAGGCATATAAATAGCTGCCGGGCACCTGAGCCAGTCCCTGATCCCTCAGCAACTGATGCACCCGGTGCATGATGTGGCCATCGCGGGCGAGGAAATAGAGATGCGACACACCAGTCTCCCGGGCCATCCGCTCCAGCCAAAGACCAAAACCCAGCAGCAGCATGCCGACATGGGTGTAACCGAGGTCATGCCAGAAGCCCTGGCTTTGCCGCGCCGTGTGGCTGGCTGAAAGGCCGCGCCACAGCGATTGCCAGATACCGTCACCCGCCTCGCGGCTTATTTCGCCATCCAGGCTGGCCGGGGTGATGCTCCGCCGCTTGAAGCGCTTCCCCACCGGCGTTTTAGGCAGATGGTCCGCGTTCTTCCGGATGTGATAAGTCTTCAATCCCGCCGCAATGGCCTGCTGGATATCGGAATGCCAATTGTCGCCGATATGCAAATGCCGGGCGGGGTCCAGCGCGTGGCGGTCGCGCACATGAGCGTACAACTCGCCGCTGGCCTTGGTTTTTCCCGCCGCGGAAGACACCTGCAGAAAGTCATAATCCACGTATCCGCACTTGTCCAGCATGGCCGCAATCAATGGGGTATCCAGATACATGTCGGAAATGAAGCCGACCCGCTTCCCCAGTTGCCGCGCTTGCTCGTAGGCCTGGCCAATCACCGGATGGCGCTGGCTGACGCGCAGTTCCAGCTCACACTCCCGGAGCATCAGGGTATGCAGATCCAGCGCGGCGGCCTCGGGGTATTCCGCCAGCACCGCATAGATCTCTTCCAGGGTGACTTCCGCCGCCCGACGCGACTCCCAGCCCCGCTGCCGCGCCACCCGTTCCGCCGCCACCCGCGCCCTGGCGAACCCGCTGCCATCCGGCAATTGGGCTTCGTGTGCCAACAGGAGGAACAGATCGACCGGATTCTCTATGGCCCGTACCAGCGCCGTATCGAAAATATCGAATGTGACCACGCTTGCCGCTTCGATCGCTTCGGCAAGCGCTTGCGGCAGTGTCTCTGCCTTTGCACCACTCATCAGCGTCCCATAATCTTGAAGTAGAGCCAACGCACCGGGCGCAGGACTTTCAACCGGTGGAAAAAGTTCGAAAAATAAATGAGTTGTCCATTTAACACTTCAAAGCTGTGTACCACATTCACCAGGAACCCCAGCCCGACCTGGTTGTTCCGCAAATCCTGCCGGAGCAAATCGTTGCGCAGCAGATGATCGTAGCGCCGGTGCTGGTCAATCTGGGCCACGACGGTATTGCCATAGATGCCCTCGGTAATGGATAGCCGATGATGGTAGAAGGCCAATTCCTCACGGATCAGGCCGATCTCGTAACGGGCGATGAAACGCAAATGAAAATCCCAGTCACCCAGAACCGGCAAATCTTCGCGGAAAAGGCCAATGTCCGCCGTGGCCTCGCGGGCAAAGACGAAGCAAATGGGCGGCAAGGTATTGTTGCAGGCCATTCGGTAGAATGACACCCCGGTCATCCAGGCATTGAACGGTTCGGTGGCCACCGGCTTCACCGCCTTGCCGTCAAACTCCTCCATGATCCGGATACAGTAGGTCGCGACGCCCCGGATGGGGGTTCCCAATACTGGCGGAGGGGCATCCAGGTACTCGATACAGCGCTGCAAGAAGGCCGGATGCCAGGAATCATCGTCATCATGAATGACCAGGTACTCGCTGTCGCTGTGGCGTATCCCCACATTCGCCGCGGCCTCCATCCCCAGCGACACCGGGTTATGCAACAAGACCAGGCGATCCCGGTAGGTGTCACGGTAGGCATTCACCACCGCCTCGACCAGTTCCGGGTCGCCGCCATCATTGACGATGACATGGAGCCAATCGGCGTAATGCTGGTTGATGACGCTTTCAACGGCCCGTTTAAGAAGGACAGCGCGGTTTTTGGTGCGCGTGATGACCGCGACGCGAGGAGTAGACATGGGTGCTTACGCCTGAATTAGCCTGTACCGAATATTTTTCATAGCCCGCACTGGCCGACGGCGGCACGCACCCCCCGCCCTAGCGCATGAGGAGCCACGCAAGCACCCAGCCGCCCGGAGGAGTCCACCGGTTTGAATAAGCCCAGCACGCCACTCTGT
>JAJRDJ010000247.1 GCA_028678445.1 Methylococcaceae bacterium | reverse complement strand
GAGAGTAATTTCATGGTGAAAACCCCTATTGTCAGCTGATCACTCGGCTTCAGGCCCGAAGTTATCCGGTTGTTTCTGCCCCTGTTCTGGCCAATAATCCGGTGCCAACGTTTTACTCAGGTCAATTTCCGGCTGCTCTGGAAATACCTCCAAAGCCAGTCCTGTTTCCCTCATCGCCCCGAAGCGCGCATCGTCCTAGGCATCAAGAAAACACGCATCAAGCCTGGCTTGCAGACTGGGATTAGCAGCCAGCAGTTTGGCGATACGACGGCGCTGTTCGATGATGGTCAGTTGCCAGCTGCGCCCGCGAAAATCAGGCTGGTAGCGCCACTTCAACAGGTGGGTCAGGAGGATTTCGAGACGCCGGGTGAGTTGCTGTCGTTCGCTCCGCCCCATCGCTTCAATTTCCTCGATCAGGTGTTCAGTATCCACTTCTTCAAAGCGGCCAGCTCTCAGCAATTCGCTCTGTCGCTGGGTCCACCCGAAGAAATCGCTCTCATAGAGGTTGGCGCTCATGGATTTTCTCGTAGAAAAGCGGATGGTCGACACTGCCGGATAGCCCACTGATAGAAAGGCTCCAATCTGGCTTTCCCTTGGGTAAGAAAACTCTCCCAGTCGCGAAAAGTGCCCAGGTATTGAAGTGACAGATGGGGCGAGACGGGGCCTTTAATCCGATGACCGCTAGCCAACAAAGTGACCTCCATGGTGGCCCGGCCGCGATAATTTCGGTTTGAATCCAGGCATGCCAGCGCCCCGTGCAAGGCTTCGCGCCACTGTTCTTCGGTAAGATCACGAAAAGCAATCGGGGTCGGCGCAATTTTCTGTTCAGCAATGCACGGCCGGGCCGTCACCTGCCAATAATCCCTGTTCCATACAATCTCACCATTGATATCGCGGCCACATTGGCTGACCCGGCCTGGCAATAATGGCCGAGCCAGTTCGTTCAGGATGAGATTGGCAATTGGCCAGTTTTCATACATGATCCCTTCAAGGTTGACGCTTAGCCAACGCCTGCCATTGTCCGGGTTAAAGCCAGCACTCCACTGTACGCCCTGATGGCCATCGCTGAGGCCGCCGAACTTCAGTGTCGGGCTGCCGAACTGGCGCGGCGGGTAGTGGATAATCTTGCGGAAGGCGCTTTCCAGCTCCCTACCCTCATCACCCAGCCAATCCAGCATAAGCCACTCCCAGAATCATTGCAGATCACTTCAGTGATTCAACACGCGATTGAAAGCGAGGCGCATCTATCGCGAACGATACGCCTCTACGGCTGCCTATCAGGCCTGCAAGCCTTTCAGCACCTCGTCCAGCATCTTCTTGGCATCGCCGAACAGCATCCGGTTGTTCTCTTTGTAAAACAGCGGATTGTCAACGCCGGCATAGCCGGAAGCCATGGAGCGCTTCATGACGATCGAGGTCTTCGCCTTCCATACTTCCAGCACCGGCATGCCGGCGATCGGGCTATTGGGGTCTTCCTGGGCGGCGGGGTTCACGATGTCATTCGCGCCGATGACCATAACGACGTCGGTCGCGGGGAAATCCTCGTTGATCTCGTCCATTTCAAGCACGATGTCGTAAGGCACGCGGGCCTCGGCGAGCAGCACGTTCATGTGTCCCGGCATGCGGCCCGCGACGGGGTGGATGGCGAAGCGGACGTTGACGCCCCGCTCGCGCAGCAGCTTGGTGATTTCCTGCACCGTGTGCTGGGCTTGCGCCACCGCCATGCCGTAGCCAGGCACGATCACGACACTGCTGGCCTCGCGGAGTAGTTCGGCGGTTTCTTCCGAGCTGATGGGCGTGACCTCGCCTTCCGGAGCGGCTCCCGCGGCGGGCGAGGTGCCCCCGCCAGTGCCAAACCCGCCAGCGATGACCGACAGGAAGTGACGGTTCATGGCGCGACACATGATGTAGGACAGGATGGCGCCCGAGGAACCGACCAGCGCGCCAGTCACGATCAAAAGGTCATTGCTGAGCATGAAGCCGGTGGCTGCGGCGGCCCATCCTGAATAGCTGTTGAGCATGGATACCACGACCGGCATGTCGGCCCCGCCGATGGCCATGACCATGTGGACGCCGAACACCAGGGCGATAACGGTCATGAGTGCGAGGGGCAGCAGACCGCCATGATTCTCGAAGCCGAGGAACCAGCCGCCGATGAGGATGGAGCCGATCAGCAGCCCAAGATTGAACAGATGCCGGCCAGGCAAGGTAACCGGCTTCCCGGTGATCTTGCCGGACAACTTGCCAAAGGCAATGACCGAGCCGGAAAAGGTAACGGCGCCAATCAGTACGCCCAGGTAGATTTCCACTTCATGAATGGTTTTTTCGACCCCGGTCAGATTGGCGGCCGGGTCCAGGTAGGTCGCGTAACCGACAAGCACGGCGGCCAGACCCACCAGGCTGTGCATCAGCGCCACCAGCTCAGGCATTTCGGTCATTTTCACTTTGCGGGCGGCGTAGATGCCGATGCTGCCACCGACCAGCATGGCCAGGATGATGGGCGCATAGTTAGTGACCGTGGGCCCGGCTATCGTCGCCAGGATGGCGATGGCCATGCCCAGGATGCCGAAAAAATTTCCCTTGCGAGCCGTTTCCGGATTGGACAGACCACCGAGACTCAGAATAAACAGCATGGTCGCGGCAATGTACGAAACAGTAACTAATCCTTGAGAAAACATGATTGAGTACTCCGCTGCTTATTTCCTGAACATGCTGAGCATGCGCTGGGTGACCCAGAAGCCGCCAAACATGTTGATGGAGGTGAGGATCAGGGCGATGCTGGCCAGCAACACGATCCCTGGTGAGGAGATCTGCACAAGGGCGCCGATCGCGATGATGCTGGAGATGGCGTTGGTGACGCTCATCAGCGGAGTATGTAGTGCCGGAGTGACATTCCAGATCACCATGTAGCCGACGAAGCAGGCCAGCACGAAGACGGTGAAATGCTCCATGAAGGCCGCGGGCGCGTTGGCCCCAACCCACCAGAACAGCAATCCGGCCACACCGATTTTCAGCGTGGTTGACGCCCAGGCCGGCAGCAGCGGCTTCTTTTCCTGCTTGATCACGGGCGGGGCGGCGGTGGCGCCGACCTTGGGCGCGGCGGATACCGCGATGGGCGGTGGGGGCCAGGTAATGCTACCGTCCTTGACGACGGTCGCCCCACGGATCATCTCGTCATCCATGTTGACGGTAATCTTGCCGTCCTTTTCCTTGCACAGTTCCTCGATCAGCCGCAGCAGATTGTTGGAATACAACGTGGAGGATTGTCGTGCCAGCCGGCTGGGCAAGTCGGTGTAGCCGATGATCGTGACCCCGTGGCGGACCACGACCTGGCCAGGTTCGGTCAGTTCGCAGTTGCCGCCCTGTTCGGCGGCCAGATCGACGATGACGCTCCCGGACTTCATGGATTCGACCATGCCGGCGGTGATGAGCTTGGGCGCGGGCTTGCCGGGGATCAGGGCGGTAGTGATGATAATGTCGACATCCATGGCCTGGCGGGCGTAGAGTTCCTTCTGGGCCTTCTGATAGCCTTCGCTCATGACCTTGGCGTAGCCGCCGGCGGTGGAACCTTCCTCCTGATAATCCACTTCGACGAACTCCGCGCCCATGGATTTGACCTGATCCTTGACCTCGGGCCGCGTGTCGGAGGCCCGGACAATGGCGCCGAGGCCATTGGCGGCGCCGATGGCGGCGAGACCCGCGACGCCCACGCCGATGATGAAGACCTTGGCCGGGGGGACCTTGCCCGCCGCCGTCACCTGACCGGTGAAGAAGCGGCCAAATTCATGCGCGGCCTCGATGACCGCCCGATAGCCGGCGATATTGGCCATGGAACTCAGGGCATCCAGTTTCTGCGCCCTGGAAATTCGCGGCACGCTGTCCATGGCGATAACCGTGGCCCCCTTGTTGGCAAGGTTTTCCAGGAGTTCCGGATTCTGGGCTGGCCAGACGAAGCTGACCAGGCTCGCGCCTTTACGCAGCAGCTCGACTTCCGAAGGCTGGGGGGCGCGAACCTTCAGGACTATGTCAGCCTGTTGCCACAGGGCGGCGCTGTCGGCAATGTCGCATCCCGCTTCACGATAGGCGTCATCGGAAAATTGGGCGCCCTCGCCGGCGCCACTCTCCACGGTGACGGAAAAGCCCAGCTTGATCAGCTTTTCCGCCACCTCGGGGACGGTGGCGACACGCTTTTCACCGGGGTGCACTTCTTTGGGGACACCAATTCGCATAAACGTTACTCCTAGTTATAATTCAGGGCGCGCAAGAGTTGGCGTGGGTCCGCGCGGGTTGATTGCAGATTGAGAAATTGAAATGGTTAGGGCAGGTATCCTTGCAGCTATATCATCGGCTGTTGCGGCGAATTTCGGTCCGTGCCGTCCGCAACGGCGCGATTTTATCGTGCCATCCCCTTCCGAGCAGCCGCATCCCCCGCGCGCATTGCAACTATGTAAAGTAATTGGCGAACCCGGTCAACCCTCGCCCGTCCGCAACTCCATGCACCGTTTCACCCAGTAAAACAGGCTATCAATGCATCGAGCGTCATGAATGAGCTAATCCAGGTCGATCAACTTACCCGCTTTTATGGCGATCACCGCGCCGTCAACAACGTC
>JAJRDJ010000034.1 GCA_028678445.1 Methylococcaceae bacterium | reverse complement strand
ATCCCGGCGCCCAGGGGTTGCCATGGTAGCGGGGGCTGGCATAAAAACTGGTGTTGGCCACGGTGGGATCGCCCGGCGGAAAGTTGCCGAGGGCGAGCACCAGCTTATCCGCCACAAGGCGGGTTCCGCCCAGAAGGCGGACGAGCACACCCCCCGGCACCTCCGTCACCCCCACCGCTTGTGCCGCTCTTCGCAGCAGCCGAACGCCTGCCGGCGCTGCCGCCACCGCCGCATTGAGCGCAGCGTTAAGGTAGTCACCGTAAGCACGGCGGGGCAGAAAGGTGCCCGGTGCAATTTCGGGCACCCAGGGCGGATTGAGCAACGCGCTTTGTCTGCCCTGTGCCCAGCCCAAAAAATGCCCGGGGTCGTCAGGGAAGGCGCTCATGTTAGCGGCAGGCACGTTCAGCAGATGGCAGTCCAGCTCCGTGCTGTAAGCCACCCCGCGCCCGAATTGCCGGACTTCACGCTCGATCAGGATGATTTCAAGCGGGGCCCGGGCCCGCCGCAGCAAATGGATAGCGGTCATGGTGCCGCTAAAACCGGCGCCAATGATGATGATACGGCCAGGAGGGTTATTGCCTGATTTCATGGGAAAATGGCGAAAACTACCTTGGGCAGCCGGCAATCAGCAAGCCCCACTTCCTCGCGCTTGCTTCAGGAATGATCAGCCCGGATGGCAGGGACAGCAATCAGGCTGAATAAGGCTGATAATGATCGAGTAGACCTAAAGCCTCCGCCACGGGGCGAATGGTCAATTTTCCCTGAAAGGTATTGAGCGCCTTGGTAAAACCCGTGTCGCCCGTCAAAGCCCTCAGACCCTCATTCGCGAGGCGCAGGGCATAGGGAATCACGGCGTCGGACAGGGCAACGGTCGCGGTGCGCGGATAGGCGCCCGGCATGTTCGTAACGCAGTAGTGAATGACGTCGTGAAGAATGTAGACCGGCTGCGAATGAGACGTGGGCCTGGAAGTTTCGATACACCCGCCCTGGTCGATACTGACATCCACCACCACCGAACCAGGCAACAGCCGCTTGACCTGTGCTTCGGTAACGACGTACTCGGCCTTGGCGCCACGCGACAGGACAGCCCCGACCACCAGGTCGGTTTCGGGTAGCTTGGCGCTGATCTCCTCCGGGCTGGAGATAACGAACTTGAAACCCTCGCCGAATTCGGCTTCCCACAGCGCGCCTTTCAGCGCATCGAGACCCGCCACGACCACCTCGGCCCCCAGCCCGTGCGCGCTGGAAGCCGCATGATAGGCCACCACGCCGTCACCGATGACCAGCACCTTGCCATGCCGTGTGCCCTGCACCTTGCCCAATTGCACGCCCTTGCCGCCGTGCGTCTTACCCAGGTAATAGGCGCCCATCAGGGCGGCCATATTACCGGCAACCGCGCTCATCGGCGCCAGGAGGGGCAAGCGACCTTGCGCGTCCTCCAAGGTTTCATAGGCAATCCCGATAGTCTTTTGCCGCAGCAGCGACTCGGTCAGCGATCGTGGGACGCCGGCGAGATGCAGGAAAGTGAACACGATCTGATCCTTTAGGAACCCATATTCCGACTCCAGCGGCTCCTTGACCTTGAGCACCAGTTCATTGTTCCAGGCCTCGGCGGCAGAGCCCAGTTGGGCCCCGGCCCGAATATACTCATCGTTCAAAAAGCCCGACCCGATGCCCGCATCCACCTGAACGATGACGGCATGCCCCGCCGCCGCCAGTTGGCGCACGGCGTCGGGTGTCAGGGCCACGCGCCCTTCCTGGTCCTTGGTTTCCTTGGGTATACCGATCTTCATGGAGGGGGCGTCCTTCTGGGGGGCAGAAAAGCGAGTACCAGGGTTATTAAATGTGCACCCGGGCTTCCTTGCTGGCCACTGGACCGGCACCGAGGATCATCCCGGGATAGTGGGATTTTACCTGAAATGCCTCAAGCTACTTTGCGTGAGGCTGCGGCAGGCGTGTAGTCCTTGAGCCCGCCTTTCAGCGAGACCACATTCTGATAGCCCAGTTCCTGCAAGGTATCGGCGGCGATCGCCGAGCGATGACCGATGGCGCAATAGGCCACGATCGGCGTGGTCTTGTCGGGTATGACAGCAGAGATTCGCTCCTTAATCTCCAGCCGGGGCAGATGGATGGCGTCCGCGATATGACCCGAGCGGAATTCCACTTCCTCCCGCACATCCAGAAATACCGCGCCATTCAGGCCCGGCTCCCCGAGTTCGTCCGACGTCACTTCCCGAATACGCGTCCGCGCATCATTGGCATGGTCCAGAATCGACGCATAGTTAACATTAGCCACTGTTTGTTCTCCTTCGTTGTGGTTGAACAGCCACTTTTTGCTTTCTAGATCAAGCGGGCAGAAAGCACACCCTCGATAGCGCGAATGCGCTCGAACGTTACCGCCGGCACTTCGCTGTCAAGGTCAATCAGGGTATAGGCATAATCCCCGAGCGACTTGTTGACGAGGTCGACGATATTGAGTTTGGCCTCCGCGAGTGTGGTGGTAATCTGGCCGACCATGTTCGGTACGTTGCGGTTCGCGACCGAGAGACGCACCGGTGCTTTATTGCGTGGCAGGATGACGTCGGGGAAGTTGACCGCGTTCTGGATGTTGCCGTTTTCGAGAAAATCCCTGACCTGATCGGCCACCATGATGGCGCAGTTCACCTCCGCTTCTTCTGTGGAGGCCCCGAGATGCGGCAACACGATGGCTTGCGGCTGATCGAGCAATGCGCGGCTCGGGAAATCCGTCACATAGGCGCTGAGTCGTCCGCTGGCCAGCGTCTTGATGACTCCCTCTTCTTCCACGACCCCGCCACGCGAGAAGTTGAGCAGCACCGCGCCGGGTTTTACCCCTGCCAGACGCGCGGTATCCAGCAGCTTTTTGGTGTGCTCGTTGAGCGGCACATGCAGGGAAATGAAATCGGAGTTGGCCAGCAACTCATCCACGCTGCGGGCGCGAACGGCCGTCGAGGAGAGCTGCCAGGCACTTTCCACGGTCAGCAGCGGGTCAAAGCCTATCACCTTCAGCCCCAAGGCAGCAGCGGCATTGGCGACCTTGACACCGATGGCGCCCAGACCCAGGACGCCGAGGATCTTGCCGGCCAACTCGATGCCGGCAAAGTTTTTCTTGCCCTTCTCCACCTGTTTCTGAAGGACCGCATCGTCGCCTTCCAGATGCCGGGCAAAGTCCCATGCCGCCGGAATATGCCGGGCGGCCAGCAACAGGCCGGCCAGTACCAGTTCCTTAACGGCGTTGGCATTGGCGCCCGGCGCGTTGAATACCGGGATGCCGCGTTGCGAGTATTCGGGGACCGGGATGTTGTT
>JAJRDJ010000246.1 GCA_028678445.1 Methylococcaceae bacterium | reverse complement strand
TTCGAGCGGCTGCGCGACCAGACTCCGCCCCTTGAGCAGCGACCGCAGCCGATCAATCACCTGGGCTGCCCTTTGGTCGTCCCGCAGGATGTCGGCAACGATGGCGCGCAGTTCTTCCGCATCCGGCGAAGACGCCTGCAGCATGACTTCAGCGGCTTCGGCGTTGCGCAGGATGGCCCCGAGCGGCTGACTGAGTTCGTGGGCCAGCGCGGAGGCCAGTTGCCCGAGCAACGTGACCCGGCCCGCGCGCGCCAGTTCCATCCGCTGCCGGAGCAGCTCGGCTTCCCCCTGTTTGCGCTCGGTGATGTCCACGATGGCGGTCAGCACGTGAAATTCCTGCGCGATTCGAATCGGGCTTAACCCGATCTCAACCGGGAATTCCGTGCCGTCTTTGCGGCGGCCAAACAATTCTCGGCCGGCGCCCATGGCGCGGGCTCGCGGTGCGGCGATGAATTCTTTCCGATGCCCCGAATGCGCGCCGCGGAACCGCTCCGGTATTAGCACCTCGACCGCCTGTCCGATCAGCTCGTCGCGCGAGTAGCCGAAGTTCGCTTCCGTCCGCCCGTTGACCATGACGATTTGGCCTTGTTGGTTGACCAGAACCATGCCGTTGGGTGAGGCTTCCACCACCAGCCTGAATCGCTCCTCCGCCCCTTTGCGTCGGGCCCGGTTCACTAGCAAGCTTATGATCAAGGCGGCTTGCAGGAGGCAAAACGAGACCGCGCCGGCAATCGGCCACCGGTAACGCTCCCAGACGCCCAGTTCGCGAAAGCGCACTTCACTGCCGGCCGGCAGCCGCGCCTCGCTGATGCCCCAGCGTTGGAGTTCGCGCCAATCATAGACCGGGGTCGGTTCCGGTAACATCTGCACAGGAATATTCCCCGGCCTTTCACCCCGTAAGATCCGGCTCGCAGCGCGGGCAGCTTGCGCGCCAACCTCGGTATCCTGAAAGAGCCGGCCGCCGATCGCCCCCAGGCCGAGTTGGCTGGCGAAGTAGGCGAAGACAGGAGCATTGGCGACCTGGTGCAGTCGCTGTAGAACTTCGTCCTTTTCGTACGGAACTCCGGCGGCGTCCACCGCGAACATTCCGTGCAGGATGAACGAGAGGGGCGGCAAATGAGCGCAGCGATCCAATACCTGTTCCAACGGCACGTCGTTGAGCCACGTGAACGCCACCCGATTGGTAAATTTTTGAAACTCGCGGCGACACTGTTCCACGGTGTCGGTCTCCAAGGCGGAAGCTCCGAACACCACCGCGATATTGGTGGTCTGCGGTTGAAGCTGCAGGATGTCCTCGACCATGCCCGCCAGGTTCATGGGCAGCGTGACTTGCGTGACCATGCCCGCTGACGAATCGGCTTTTGCCTTAACTGGGGGGCCGGCGATGAATACGATGGGCGTCCGCGGAAAAAGGCGTTCCTGATGTCGCTCCACAAACTCCATGCCGGGACCGCCAGTGGTGGCGACGAGGTCCATCGGCCGGCTGGCGATCCGGCTTTCCAGAAATTGCAAAAAAGGGCCTTCCGCTTCCGGTTCCTGGAAGCGCGCCCGATCAAGTGACATCTCGTAGAACTCCACCCGCTCTCCGAACTCCCGGGCAAGTGTCGTGCGGAACGCCGATATCGCGACGCTGGACGGCGGAACATCTCGCCCAAACGGGTCCAAGATGAGAACCCGCTTGGGGCTGGCAGCCGAAGCGCACAACGCGGTGAGGGTCAGCAAAAGCAACGTAGCGCCGGCTCGGCACCGTCGTGTCATGGAAAGCGGGCTCGTCACAAGGTCACCCGCACAGCCTAAACACTTGTCCCTTTTTTGGCGAGCACCGACGCAGATCAGCAGATTAGCCCGGTCACGGATTACTGATTACTGATCACCGGTTGTCCTTGCCACTGGCAGCGTGAAACAGAAACACGCTCCACCTTCCGGGCTGTTCTCCGCCCAGAGCTTTCCCTTGTGCGCTTCAATAATAGTTTTGGACACCGCCAGGCCCATGCCCATCCCCTTGGACTTGGTGGTGAAAAACGGTTCAAACACTCGGGCGAGAGATTCGATGGGGATGCCCGGACCGTGATCCGAGACGCGGACCTCAACCGTGGCAGGATCGGTCTGGCGAGCGCTCACCTGGATGGACCGTTGGTTGGGAGTGCATCCATCCATCGCGTCCATGGCATTGACAAGCAGATTGAGCAAGACTTGCTGAAGATGAATTCGGTCGCCCTGCACTTTGGGCAAGTTGGGTGCCGCCGAGTGAGCGAGCTTCACATGACGGGCGGCGGCGTCGGCATGCACCAGAGAGAAGACTTCGGAGATAACGTCCGGCAATTCGAGCGGCTGCGCGACCAGACTCCGCCCCTTGAGCAGCGACCGCAGCCGATCAATCACCTGGGCTGCCCTTTGGTCGTCCCGCAGGATGTCGGCTACAATGGCGCGAAGTTCTTCCGTATCCGGTGAAGACGCCTGCAGCATGATTTCAGCGGTTTCGGCGTTGCGCAGGATGGCCCCGAGCGGCTGGCTGAGTTCGTGGGCCAGCGCCGAGGCCAGTTGCCCGAGCAAGGTGATCCGGCCCGCCCGGGCCAGTTCCATCCGCTGCCGGAGCAGCTCGGCTTCCGCGCGTTTGCGCTCGGTGATGTCCACGATGGCGGTCAGCACGTGAAATTCCTTGGCGATTTGAATCGGGCTTAATCCGATCTCCACCGGGAATTCCGTGCCGTCTTTGCGCCGGCCAAACAATTCCCGACCGGCACCCATGGCGCGGGCTCGCGGTGC
>JAJRDJ010000245.1 GCA_028678445.1 Methylococcaceae bacterium | reverse complement strand
TGCCTTCCTGGCGACCACGCTGATCCTGCTGCTGGTACTGCGCAACATCAAGGACACCTTGCTGGTCCTGCTGCCGCTGATGCTGGCTTCTCTCTTCACGGTAGCCGCGACTGTCATCTTCAAGGTGCCCTTCAATTTCGCCAACATCATCGCGCTGCCGCTATTATTCGGCCTAGGCGTGGACAGCGGCATTCATATGGCGCATCGCCTCCACGAACTGGAAAAATATGGTGGCAGTCTCTTGGGTACCAGCGAGGCGAAGGGTGTTTTCTACGGGGCGCTCACCACGGTTTTCAGCTTCTCCAGCCTCGCCCTCACCGACCATCAGGGCACGGCCAGCATGGGTCTTTTGCTGTCCATTGGCCTGATGCTGACCCTGGTCTGTTCGCTGGTCGTGTTGCCGGCCTTCAGCAACGTGCAAGCCCGGGAAACCCGTTGATCGTGTAAAATCCATAGTCTTTACCGTCACTTCGCTCTCATCGATTTCGAGACCGCCATGTCTAGTTATATTGCCGATCTACTCAAAAACCGCGACGGCCAGAATTTCGACTTGCATGATGAGCACCTGAATCCCCAGATGGTGCGGGTACTCAAGACCATCGGCTACGACCGCGTCTATACCAAAGCCAAAGGCCCCTATCTCTACGACCATCAGGGTCAGGAATACCTGGACCTCCTGAGTGGCTTCGGTGTGTTCGCCCTAGGCCGCAACCACCCGAGTGTGGTCCAGGCCCTGCAGGACGTGCTGGCCGCCGACCTGCCGGACATGGTACAGATGGACGTTTCCCTCCTGAGCGGCCTCCTGGCAGAAGAGCTTCTGAAGCGCTGCCCGGACAAGCTGACGCGCATGTTTTTCTGCAACTCCGGCGCCGAAGCGAACGAGGCGGCCATCAAGTTCGCCCGCTATACGACCCGGCGGGAGAAGATCGTCTACTGCGAGCATGGGTTTCATGGACTGACCCTGGGCGCTCTTTCCCTCAATGGCGAAAATGTGTTCCGCGAAGGCTTTGGC
Source organism: Methylococcaceae bacterium (assembly GCA_028678445.1). Classification (GTDB taxonomy): domain Bacteria; phylum Pseudomonadota; class Gammaproteobacteria; order Methylococcales; family Methylococcaceae; genus UBA6136. The sequence goes on along the minus strand of JAJRDJ010000245.1, from coordinate 2,453 downwards.
CCCTTGCTGCCGGCCTGCGACGCCGTACCTTTCGACGATCTCCCGGCCTTGGAAAACGCCCTGCGCAACAAGGACGTGGCCGCCTTCATCATCGAACCAATCCAGGGCAAGGGCGTCAACATTCCCTCGGACAATTACCTCCCGGAAGCCGCCAGGCTCTGCGCCCAATACGGAACGCTCTTCGTGGCCGACGAAGTGCAGACCGGCATGGCCCGCACTGGCAAGTTCTGGGCTGTCGAGCACTGGGGCGTGGAACCGGACATGATTCTCATGGCCAAGGCATTGTCCGGCGGTTTCATTCCCGTGGGTGCCGTCGCCATGACCCCGAAAATCATGGATGCGGTCTTCAACCGCATGGACCGCGCCGTTGTGCATGGCTCGACCTTCTCCAAGAACAACATGGCCATGGCTGCGGGTCTCGCTACCCTCAAGGTCATCGACGATGAGAAGTTGGTGGAAAATGCCGCGAAAATCGGCGGCGAAATCATCGCCGGCCTTGAGGCTCTGATTCCGCGATACGATTTCCTGAAAACCGTGCGTGGCAAGGGTCTGATGATTGCGGTCGAATTCGGTACCCCCAGCAGTTTCCTCCGGAAAGCCGCCTTTGCCAGCCTAGAAGCCGCCAACAAGGGCCTCTTCAGCCAGACCATCACCATCCCGCTTTTCAAAAACCACCGCATCCTCAGTCAGGTTGCCGGTCATGGCATGAACGTGGTCAAGCTCCTGCCACCGCTGGTGGTAACAGCGAAGGATCGTGACTGGATCATCAATGCCATGGACCAGGTCGTCGCCGACACCCAGGAAGTGGGCGGCGCGATCAAGGATCTTGGCAGGAATTTGATTAGCCATGCCATGAAATCCAAGGCCGGTGCTTGAGTGCAGGTCCACCATCGGTCCCAGAGAGCTCCCTCAATACCTTACCTGGCTTGACCGGCGGGTTAGTAACCACCTCTCCATGGAATTTTTTCCACCATCTGAGCACTTTATGTACGTATCCATCACCCGTCTTGTGAAGCCCTTGTTTGCTGCTTCGCTGATTTTCTGGATCAGCCCGACTGTCCTCGCCCACGCTGTTGTGACTGAATCCTCACTGGCGAGCGAGCCGGTGAAGGCCAGACACGCCACAACCGTCATGCTGCTGTTTAACTCCAACGTGGAGTTGTCTCTCTCACGGGTTTTTCTGGTCAGCAAGGGGGATATCTTCCATCCCGCCGATATTGCCCGGGGAAAGAAACCCGGTGAACTGCTCATCAAGCTGCCACCCCTGGAGCCGGGTGATTACGCCATCAAGTACAAGGTCTTCGCTGCTGACGGCCATCTGACAGAAAACAATATTCGTTTTCACGTTGCCCCATAGATCAGGCAAGGAGTTACGGCATGTACATGCAAGGGTTGGCCAATTTCATCGACGACTTTCTCGGCGGGCTGATTCTCATCAGCTATGCACTGGTGGTCGGCACCCTGTTCTGGAATGCGATCATCCTTAGAGTATGGTCAGAGAAGTCCACGGCGAATACGGCCATCATCCGCCGCTCACTTGCCGTTCTGCGGTTCGGCGCCATCGCGCTTGCCGCCATGCAAGGCGCCAAGCTGGTCATCAAGGGGATGGTGCTGTGGGGCGTTCTGGGCGAGTTACCTATTGCCGACTACATCGGTACCGTGCAGTTCCAGGCTGGGCTGGCTCGTTTTATTTTGTCCATGGGTATTGTCTGGCTCAGCGCTCATCTGTATCTGGCTCCTGACAACCGCCGGTTATGGAATTGGCTGGTCCTCGCCTGTATCCCGCTGGTGGTGGCCGGCGCTTGGCTGGTGCATGCCGTGGGCCGTTTTGACAATCGCGAACCGCTGATGGTGGTGACCATTCTCCATCAACTCGCGGCGGCCATCTGGTTCGGAGGCGTAGCGCAGCTACTCGCCTTGTGGCGGCTGGGCTATCAGGATGAGGAAGCGCGGCTGTTCTGGCCGCCCGCGATCGTCCGCTTTGGTTTACTGGGAATTGCCTCGGTAATCCTCTTGCTGCTGACGGGTTTGCCCTTGGCCATCAATTATGTCGCTTCTTGGGAAGGGCTGTTCGGCACCGGCTATGGAAGCCTCGTCCTCACCAAGGTCTTCCTGTTGTTCGTGGCCCTCGGCTTCGCGCTCATTAATCACCGGGCCGGCAAGCGCTGGCAGGCGAACCAGGAGAGCGGTCCACTCAAGCGCAAAGTGCCGTACTACATTGAAGCTGAAGCCTTCATCTTGGTTGGCATCCTCTTTATCGCGGCGACCCTGTCCTCACAGCCGCCGTCCGAGGACATCGCCAGCAATCCCGAACTGACCGCCAAAATCTCGGAAGTCGCCGATATGTTCACCCCGCGTCTGCCGAAAGTTCACTCGCCGAGCCACGAAGAGCTCATCGCTGGCGAGGCAGGCCGCGTGGCAGTGGTGGACAAGGTGCCTTCGGTAGCCGCGAC
>JAJRDJ010000244.1 GCA_028678445.1 Methylococcaceae bacterium | reverse complement strand
GGCGAGTGTATCCGTTTGCACGAGGCAATCCGGATTCAAAAACAGGATGAAAGCGTACCGGGTTCTTGCCAGGGCCCGGTTATTGGCTCTGGCAAACCCCAGATTGACCGGATGCTCGATGATCCGCAGTCGCTGATCCGCCCCACAGGCAAGGCGCAGATCAATGAGACTGCCATCCGTCGAGGCATTGTCGGAGACCCACACCTCGACCGGCACGGTAGACGCCAGCACCGAGCGCACGCATTCGGCCAGCAAGGGCCCGCCGTTGTAATTGACGATAACGACGGAAACCGGTGTATTCATGGACATGCAATCCCTGCGATCAGGCTCAACGCGAAATGCGGCGTCTGAGTGCCGCTTCTGCTTTCAGATGGATGCCACCAAAGCCACCGTTGCTCATGAAGAGGATATGATCACCCGGCCGCGCCACCTTCTCCAGCCAGACGACAATGGCGTCGACCGAGTCATGCACCTGGATGTTGTCCGCACCAGAGGTAGCCGCAGCCGCGTCCCAACCGAGGTCGGGCGCCTGACAGATCACCGCGATGTCGGCGCTGCTCAGCGACTCACCCAGAAGGCCCGCATGCACGCCCATGCGCATGGTGTTGGAACGCGGTTCCAGAATGGCGATGATGCGCTCACTGCCCACGCGGGCTCTGAGCCCTTCCAGCGTGGTCGCGATGGCGGTGGGATGATGGGCGAAATCGTCATAGAGAATCATGCCGTCGACCTCGGCCCTGATCTCCATGCGCCGCTTGACGTTGCGGAATTTCGACAGCGCCTCCGCCCCCCGCTCGGGGAAGATGCCAACGTGATGCGCGGCGGCGATGGCCGCGAGACCATTGTGGACGTTGTGTAAACCGGTAAGCTCCCAGGCCACGACTCCGGCGGGCTGACCATCATGGATCACCTCGAATCGGCTGCCATCAGCCGCCAGCAAATGGTAAGCCCAGGTCGCCACCAGACCGGAGTGTTCGCGGGTTGTGTGCTCAACCGGCGTCCAACAGCCCATCTGCAGGACTTCGTCCAGTGCCGGCTCCCAGTTCGGGGCAATGATCAGTCCATTACCGGGAATGCTGCGCACGAGATGATGAAACTGGCGCTGGATCGCAGCCAGATCCGGGAAAATGTCGGCATGGTCAAACTCCAGATTGTTCAGGATGACAGTCCGCGGACGGTAATGAACGAACTTCGAGCGCTTGTCGAAAAACGCCGTGTCATATTCATCCGCTTCGACCACAAAAAAGCTCCCGCCACCCCGTCGCGCCGAAACGCCAAAATTCAGCGGTACGCCGCCAATCAGGAAACCGGGATTCAGCCCCGCGCTATCCAGTATCCAGGCCAGCATGCTAGCGGTCGTCGTCTTGCCATGGGTGCCCGCCACGGCCAGAACCCACGCTACACCAAGCACGTGGTCATACAACCACTCAGGACCCGAAATATAGGGTAACCCGAGATTCATCACGGCTTCCAGCTCTGGATTGCCCCGCGAGATGGCATTGCCCACCACGACAAGATCCGGCCGGGGTTCAAGGTTTTCCGCCCGATAGCCCGCTTTCAACGCAATCCCGTGCTCCTCCAGCTGCGTGCTCATGGGCGGATAGACGTTCTGGTCGGACCCGGTGACTTCATGGCCTAGCTGGCGGGCGAGGATGGCCAATCCGCCCATGAAAGTCCCGCAAATTCCCATGATGTGCACTTGCATTATTGATCCTGTCGTTGACTGAGTGTTCATATTGATGCGATGACCCGGTTACGGGCCGCCCATCGCGCGTTGTGATGCCGGGCGTACATCCATCCACCCGTCCACTGGTGCTTCTGGTTAAACTATCCTGCCCCCATAGCCTTTTAAGTTGAAATCCGATGACCCAGAAACCCATCATAGAAATCGACACCCGCATCGACTACCTGGAGTCCGAATCACAGCCAGGCGCGGAGCGGTATGTATTTTCCTACACTATCACCATCCACAACCGTAGCCTGGAAGCCGCCCGTCTGCTGGCCCGGCATTGGGTCATCACGGATGCCCATGGCAAGGTTCAGGAAGTCCGGGGCGAAGGCGTCGTGGGTGAGCAGCCCCATATCGCGCCAGGCCAGGCCTTCCGCTATACCAGTGCCGCCATGATCGAGACTCCGGTCGGCATGATGCAGGGCGAATACCAGATGCGCACAGATTCCGGAGAGCTGTTTGAAGCGGAAATCCCTCCCTTCACGCTGGCCGTGCCCCGCACCCTGCATTGAACGTCCATGGCCATTTACGCGATCGGCGACGTTCAGGGTTGCCATGCCGAACTGCTGGCCCTGCTCGAAAAAATTGCTTTCGACCCGAGAACCGATCAGGTCTGGTTCGTCGGCGATCTGGTCAACCGGGGTCCCCGGTCCCTGGAAACCCTGCGCACCATTCGCGATCTCGGCGAGTCGGCGATCTGTGTGCTGGGCAACCATGACCTGCACCTTCTGGCCGTCGCGGCGGGCATTTCCCGCACCAAGCACCGGGATACTTTCGGCGATGTGCTGTCAGCACCGGACCGGGATGAACTGCTGCAGTGGTTAAGGCACCGGCCCCTGCTTCACGAAAACCGGGGATTTTACCTGATTCACGCTGGCTTGCCTCCCCAGTGGACCGCCGAGCAAGCCGTGGCCCTGGCCCATGAGGCGGAGGCCGCCATCCGGGGTGACGAGTATGCAGAATTTCTGGCACAGATGTACGGGAATCAGCCCGACCTTTGGGATGTCGGATTGATGGGACCGGAACGTTTGCGCTTCATCACCAACTGCCTCACGCGGCTGCGCTATTGCACCCGGAACGGGAGAGTGGATTTCAAACAGAAAGGGCGGCCCGGTACCCAGCCCGCCGAACTCTTGCCCTGGTTCGCCGTCTCCGGCCGGCGCAGTGCTGGAATGAATATCGTATTCGGTCACTGGTCGACGCTGGGCTTTCATGTCAGCGAGGGCGCTTATTGCCTTGATACCGGCTGCCTCTGGGGCGGGGAGCTGACGGCCTTGCGGCTGGATGGCGATTTCGAACGGATAGCGGTCCCCAATATGGGGGGGCGCTATCAAATCCCGTCTCCTGCCTGAGTCGCCAGCCCTGCCCCAGTTCCACGACATGAATACGCTCCCCCGCAGTCTGCCCTTGCTGGTCTTCCTCGCCGGTCTATCCCTACTCGTTTATCAGGTGCTAGGGAACCTGCTGAAGTCGATCATCTGGGCCATCATCATGGTCTACGCGACCTGGCCTCTGTTCTACCGGATGAAAGCGGGCCTGGGAGGGCGAAGCGGCCTCGCGGCCTGTCTGATGGTCCTGCTCCTCGGTATTGCCATCATTGCTCCGCTGATCGGCATGACCACCGTCATACAACGTGAAGCTGTCGAGTTCATCCATAACTTGCCTGGTTGGCTGGAACAGCGCTCTGTCCTGCATGAAAGCCTGGCCCGTATTCCGCTGATCGGTGAGGAACTCAGCCGCGTGGTCGAGCAGTGGGGTGATATCGGCGAGGTGATGAAACAGCAAATCATCCCGCAAATCCGGGCCCTTTCCCGGCGGCTGGTGAACATGCTGGGCGGCGCCGGTCTGGTGGCCGGTCAATGGATACTCACACTGTTCCTGATGTTCTTCCTCTACCGTGACGGTGAGACCCTGACAGCCGAGTTACGCCATGGCCTGCGGCTGGGGTTGGGTGAACGGGCCGACAATTACGTCGATATCGCGGTACGCACCTCACGGGCCGTGCTGTATGGGATCGTCCTCACCGCCATCGTCCAGGGCAGCGTCGCCGGTATCGGCTATTGGGGAGTCAAGATGCCGGCACCGGCGCTGCTGACACTGACCACCATCGCCATGGCGCTGATTCCCTTTGGTTCGCTCGTGGTCTGGGTGCTCTGCGTGCTCTGGCTGTTCCTGCAGGGCGAAACCTGGCGCGCCATGGCCCTGCTGCTGTGGGGTTCGCTGGTCGTTAGCTGGGTCGACAACATCGTCCGCCCGCTGGTCATCAGCCAGGCCACCCGCATTCCCTTCGCCCTGGTCGTGCTCGGCATCGTCGGCGGGCTCGTCAGCTATGGGTTCCTCGGACTCTTCATCGGCCCGGTGGTCCTCGCTATCGCCCATGCCGCCTGGCGGGAATGGCTGAAAACCAGACAGGCGCCGCCTTGAGAGGGTGTCTGGATTAACTTGGAAGCACTGCATCAGTCCCGGCAGTGCACCCCGGGCAAACCCGGCTCACAGCCTGGCCAATGCGCGGGAGGCACTTTCCAGAGTGGCATTCAGCACCTCATCATCATGACTGGCGGAGACAAAACCCGCCTCGAAGGCCGAGGGCGCGAGATAGACGCCCTCCTCCAGCATGGCGTGGAAGAAGCGCCGGAAGCGCTCGACATCAGAGGCCATCACATCGGCAAGGCCGTTGACGCTAGCCCGATCGGTGAAGAACAGGCCAAACATGCCGCCCACGGCATTGACCGCGAAGGGGATTCCGGCCTGATGGGCGCGGTCCCTGAGTTGCTCGGCAAACCCCCGGGTTTTGCTGCTCAGCTTGTCGAAGAATCCGGGAGCGCTGATCAGCTCCAGCGTCTTGAGCCCCGCCGCCATGGCCACGGGATTGCCGGACAGCGTGCCGGCCTGGTAGACGGGCCCGAGCGGCGCGAGTTTTTCCATGATGGCGCGGCGGCCGCCAAACGCCCCGACCGGCATGCCGCCGCCGATGACTTTACCCAGCGTGGTGAGGTCGGGCTTGACCCCGTACAGCGTCTGGGCCCCGCCCAGCGCGACGCGGAAGCCGGTCATCACCTCATCGAATATGAGCACCGTGCCATGGGCGTCGCAGACTTCGCGCAGGGTTTCGAGGAAACCTGGTTCCGGTGGAACGCAATTCATGTTGCCCGCCACCGGTTCAACGATGATGCAGGCGATCTGGTCGCCGCGGCGCGCAAAGACCTCGCGAACTTCATCCGCGTCATTGAAGCTGAGCGTCAGCGTGTGCTCGGCGAGGCTGGCGGGTACGCCGGGCGAGCTGGGTACGCCCAGCGTCAGCGCGCCGGAACCGGCCTTGACCAGCAGCGAGTCGGAATGGCCGTGATAGCAGCCCTCGAATTTGAGGATGGCGTCCCGGCCGGTATAACCCCTCGCCAAACGGATGGCGCTCATGGTTGCCTCGGTGCCGGAACTGACCATGCGGACCATTTCGATGGACGGCATCAACTCGCCAAGCTTCTCGGCCATGGCGGTCTCGATCGCCGTCGGCGCGCCATAGCTCAGGCCGCGATCGACCGCCTCATGCACCGCCTGTCTGACCGCCGAATGGGCGTGGCCCAGTACCATGGGCCCCCAGGAACCCACATAGTCGATGTAACGCCGCCCCTCGGCCGACCAGATATAAGGGCCTTCAGCCCGTTCGATGAAAATCGGCGTGCCGCCCACCCCCTTGAAAGCCCTAACGGGTGAATTGACGCCACCAGGAATCACGGCCTGGGCCTTCAGGAAAAGTTCTTCGTTCGTCATGGGTATCGGGATGAAGTATGGAGAGGATTGAAAGGCGTTGAATTCTTGTGTTTACCCGATTTTTAGTCAAACACTTTCCGGCTCTCGGGTGGGCCGCCGCCTCACGGCTTTCGCCAAGCTGGAGCGGGTCTCCGGCTAAAGGGCAGCCAAATCGCCAGCACTCCAAGGTCAATGGATTAGATTCCTCAGGTAACTTGCGCCTAAAATGCCCCTTTTCCCAAAGAACTGCCCGGATCATGAAAAATCTGTTTAGGAAGCTGTTTGGTGGCCGCGACACCATCCGCCCTGCCGAGGCTTTGACCCCCAAGCACAAGGCGAGCACCGAGTCCTTGCGACAGCTTATCGAGGCGTCCGAGAACGCTGACGAACGGGCCGGGCGTGAACGGGAACTGGGGGTCAGCCTTGGGCAACAGGGCATCGACCCCTCCACAAGCGACACACCCGCGGTGTGGATACACGCCATCTGCGCCGCTAAAGACAGCATCCGGGCCGCCGCCTGGCTGGACAGGATAAAAGCAGAAGCCGAGCTGGAACAGATTGCCACTACAGCGCGCCTGGCCGAAATCCGGCTCATGGCGGCAAGAAGAATCACCGCCATCGAGCGGATTGGCCGGCTGGCCGAACACATGCGCGACAAGGACCGGGGACTCTACCGGCACTGCCAGAGCCTGCTCAAGGAACATGCAGAGCGCACCAGACGGGCGGAACGGATTGAACACTTGCGCCAGCAGCTCCGGTCGCTCATGGCGGCCGAGGTTCCGCCCGGCGGCAGGCTCTATGAACTGCGGAAACTCTTCGCGCAATTGGACGATGGGCCCGACCTCGCCGAATGCCGGACGCTGTTGCAACAAGCCGGTCAGCGTGAACAGGATGAAGCGGCCCGTTTGCATGTGTTGGAAGACTGGGTAAAGGAAGCCCGCGCCCTGCTCGCCACGCTGAAAAAAGCCGAAGCCATCGAACCCCGTGAGCGCGAACAGGCGCAAGCCCTAGCGACCCGACTGGGCGCTTTGCCAGCCGCGCTAACCACCCGCAAGGAAGTTAGCGAACTCGCTACCCTGGTCAAGCAGATGGAAGTCCGGCTGACCGCGCTTGACGAGGATGCCCTGCGTACCCAGGCGTGCCGGCAATTTCTGGCGGACATCGCCGGCCAGGCGCCGAAAGCGGCCATCGAGGCGGCCTGGCAAGCCCTGCCCAAACCAGAAAATGCCCGGGACCGGGAGGCGCTCCAGGCCGAGTGGCAAGCGCGAAGCGCACCCGCAGCCGAGCAACCCGCCCGGCCAGTCCCACAGCCCAAACGAGCGCTGGCCGATGTCAGTGGCTTTAACGAACGGCTGGAGCAACTGGAGCTGGCCATCGAGCAGGGTGCTTCCCAAACCGCCTTCAGGCTGTCGCGGGAACTGGACCAGATCACCGCCGAATCCGTCCCACCCCACGCCCTGGCGAATCGCCATCGTCAACTTGTGGCCCGGCTCGGGAAGCTCCGTGACTGGGCTCGCTGGAGCAGCGCTCAGGCCCGCGACAAACTGATCGAGGAGGCCGAGGCGTTGCGGACGGGCCCATCGAGCCTTCCCCATGTGGCCGAAGCCGTGCCCCGGCTGCGCGAGGAGTGGAAGCGCCTCGATGGGTTTAGCCGTGCCACCAAAGAGCAATGGCAGCGGTTCGATCAGGCGCTGAATCAGGCCTATCAGCCGGTGCTGGCCGAACGGGACGAACGCAATGCCCGCCAGGATGCCATCAGCACGGCCAAATCCAGCCTCCTGGACGAAGCCGCAGCGTGGCTGGCGGGGCTCGGCAGAGAGACACTGAATCCCGGTGAACTCCAGCGCCGCCGCCACGCCTTGCGCCAATCCTGGCGCGGGCTGCCTCAGGCAGGGCCGCGAGACGAGCGCCGGCTGCAAATACGCTTCCATGCGCTCATGGATCAGCTCGATGCCATCATCCAACCCTTCCTGGCCGCCGAAACGGAGCGTCGCACTCGCCTGACCGGTGTGGCGAAGCGACTGGAAACCGAAGCCAACCTCCGCGAAGCCGTGCTTCAGGCCAAAACGCTACTCCAGCGCTGGCGTGGCGAAAGCAACGGCGTCCGTCTGCCCCGCCAGCTCGATGAACAACAATGGCATGCGTTCCGGGAGGCGGTCGATACCGTATTCGCGCGGCGCGATGCCGAACGCAAGTCCCACGATACCCGCCACCACGAGGAAACCGCCGCCCGCCAGGCGCTGCTGGATGAGTTCAGGCAGACTCTGGAGGCAAGACCCGGCCTCGCGCGGATCGAAGCGGCCATCACGACATTCCAGGAACAGTGGTCTGGCCCGGAGGAAGAGGCGGGTGAACGCGAACGCAAACGGCACCGCGACACCCTGGACCACCAGGCCGATGCCCTGGTGGACCGGGCAAGGGCGATGATCCGCGAGCAGCAAGCCTCGCGGCAGCGGGAGATTCTGACCCTGATCGGCAACAAGGCCGCATGGGCCGAGGAACTGGAATCGGCTTATGTGACGGGAGAAGACACCGATGCTACTGCCCAGCGGCTCCAGGAGGCGTGGCGGAATGCCCCGCATTTGCCCGCTGATATCGAGCAAAAGCTGGCCGAACGTTTTCACCGCGCGCCATCGGTCACCGCCGGCGATCTCGAAGCCGGTCTTCTCGTGCGGGGCAACCTGCTGATCGATCTGGAAATCCTGCTGGATTTGCCCACGCCCGCGGAATTCACCGGCGCACGGCAGCAACGGCAACTGGAATGGCTCCAGCAGGGTTTTCAGTCACTCAGACAATCCGCCGCGATGCTTGCGAAAGTAGCCACCTGGTATGGCACGGCGGCCCCAGCGGATAGCGGACAGACAGCGCGCATGAACCGGGTGAACGAGGCCCTTGCGGAGCGTCTGGTTGGAGATGAGAGCAAGTAAGTCTGCTTTGCCAGATTCACTACAGGGCTACCGCGCACCCCCCGGATTTCACGATACTCCCGCCCAGTGAAGTTGGCACAACGCGTCTTTAAATCGACTCCTCGCAGCCCTTCAAACTCCCGGCACGGACGGCAGTCCGGCCAGCGCCATGGCCAGTTCGCCTTCGTCGTAGGTCTGATCCGTCAGCTTGCCGGCGAAGTAATCCATGTACGCCTGCATGTCGAAATGACCGTGGCCGCAGAGGTTGAACAGAATCGCCCGGCTGACGCCTTCCTCCTTGCAGCGCAGCGCCTCATCGATCGCGCCGCGCACCGCGTGATTGGCCTCGGGGGCCGGCAGAATCCCTTCGGTGCGCGCGAGCAGCACGCCGGCTTCGAAGCAGGCCAGTTGATGATAGTTGCGCGACTCGATCAGGCCCAGTTCCTGCACATGGCTGACCAGGGGCGCCATGCCGTGGTAGCGCAGGCCCCCGGCGTGAAAGCCCGGCGGCGTGAACGTCGAACCGAGCGTGTGCATCTTGGTCAGCGGGGTCAGTTGCGCGGTGTCGCCATAGTCGTAGGCATACTGGCCGCGTGTCAGGGTCGGGCAGGCCGAGGGTTCGACGGCGATGATCCGTACCGTCCGTCCACCGCGCAACTGTTGCCCGAGAAACGGAAACGCGATACCGGCGAAATTCGACCCGCCGCCGGTGCAGCCAACGATGATGTCGGGATAGTCATCGGCCAGCTCCAGTTGCGCGATGGCTTCCAGGCCGACCACGGTCTGATGCAACAGCACATGGTTCAGCACCGAACCCAGGGCATAGTGGGTATCGGCGCGCTGCACGGCGATTTCGACGGCCTCGGAGATTGCGATGCCCAGGCTGCCCGGATGGTTCGGCCGCTGGGCCAGAATCGCCCGGCCGGCGGCGGTCCGCTCCGAGGGCGAAGGCGTGCAGGTCGCCCCCCAGGTTTCCATCAGCGCCCGGCGATAGGGCTTCTGCTGATACGAAACCCTGACCATGAACACTTCCACGTCGATGCCGAACAAGGCCCCGGCAAACGCCAGCGATGAGCCCCACTGCCCTGCCCCGGTTTCGGTCGCGATCCGCCGGATGCCCGCCTCCTTGTTATAGAAAGCCTGCGGTATGGCGGTATTCGGCTTGTGGCTGCCCGCCGGGCTCACACCCTCGTATTTGAAATTGATACGAGCCGGGGTATCGAGCTCCCGCTCCAGCCGCCGCGCCCGGTAGAGCGGACTCGGCCGCCACTGGCGATAGAGGTCGCGGACCGGACCGGGAATCTCGATCTCCCGCTCCGCCGACATTTCCTGTTCGATCAGCGATAGCGGGAACAACGCCGCCAGGTCATCCGGCCCCAGGGGCTGGTGGGTGGCAGGATGCAGGGCGGGCGGCGGCGGTGCTGGCAAATCGGCGACGACGTTGTACCAGTATTTAGGCAGCCGCTCCTCGTCGAGCACGAACTTCACGGTATCGTTCATGAGCGTTCCATCAGGTCAATAAAATGAATTGGGTGAATGGGATCGGTTTG
>JAJRDJ010000005.1 GCA_028678445.1 Methylococcaceae bacterium | reverse complement strand
CGAGGGCATGGCTGTCATAGGGGTGGGGACCCGGGGAGAGATGAAGAAAAAGGGGCGTGGCGCGACCGGCTTTACGCCGCACATCGCGCCGAAGACTGCGGGCGCACCCCGGGCCCGATGCCGAGGATGGTGCGGCAGCGTGGCAGTCGAGGCGAGGACGGAGCGGCATGATTTCTGCCGATCAATCGGCCTGCAAATGCGGACTTCCCCTTGCCGGTGCCTTTACGGCTCCGCGCTGTTGAGCCCCCCCGCCTGCTGGTACAATGCTCGACCATGATTTTCAAGCCAGAAGCTGTGGTCTGAAAGATCGATGGGGGAGGGGCCTGAAAGCGCATGCAAGCGTGGCTTTGCCGTTCGTTCCGTGAAACGGCGGTCGATCGCATGCTTTTGTTGAACCGAAGCCTGGATTGCCATGTGTCCATCGCGACAGGCTTTTGAGGGCATTGTCCTGAATTTGTCCGAACTTCTGCTGGTCTGTCGTGACAGCCACGAGCCAGTGCTGGAAAGTGGCGGGAACTTGTTTTTCGAGCATGTGCGACTACCCTTCATCGCAACCCGGTTTCTCCGGGCGCTTTCGATAATGGAGTAACAGAGGATGTTGGATCGGGGTCTGGAGCAGTTCGCGGGCAGGCGGGTATTGCTGTTGCAAGGTCCGGTGGGCCCCTTTTTCGCACGCCTTGCAAAGGACCTGGGTCGTGCGGGTGCGCAGGTGTTCAAGGTCAATTTCAACGCCGGTGACTGGCTCTTCTACCCCCGGGACGCGCTCAATTACCACGGGACGATGGAGGATTGGCCTGACTGGTTCGAGGCCCTGATCGCGCGCCTGGGCATTGATGCCATCCTGCTTTTTGGCGATTGCCGACCCATACACCGCGTGGCGCACGCCATCGCTGCGCGGCACGGACTGGAAATCGGCGTGTTCGAAGAGGGGTATGTTCGTCCGGATTACGTTACCCTCGAACGCTTCGGGGTCAACGGCAATTCCCAATTGCCGCGGGAGCCGGAGTACTACAAATGGAAGCCGCCGCTTGTCCCGCCAAAGCGTGACGTGGGCAATGCCTACTGGCCCATGGTCTGGTATGGGTTCTGTTATTTCACGATTGGCGCATTGGGCTGGCTCTGGTTCCGGCACTACCAGCATCATCGCCCATTGTCCGTCCTGGAGGCGCTGCCATGGGTGCGCTCGGTCTGGCGCAAACAGTGGTATCGCTGGACGGAGCGGGACGCGCAGCAGGCGCTGACGACCCGTTTGAGCCAGCGTTATTTCCTGGTACCCCTGCAGGTTTTCAACGATGCCCAGATCAAAATACATGCCGATTTTGGCGGGGTTGAGCACTTCATCGAAACCACGCTGGATTCCTTTGCCAGGCATGCACCAGAGGATGCTTTCCTGGTGTTCAAGCACCACCCCATGGACCGGGGCTATCGGGATTACACCGCACTCATCGCGCATCTGGCAAAGGCGGCCGGAATCGGCCGGCGTGTGTACTACATCCACGACCAGCACCTGCCATCGCTGCTCGATCATGCCCGCGGCGTGGTGGTGGTCAACAGCACGGTGGGGTTGTCGGCACTGTTGCATGGCGCAGCGACCAAGGTTTGCGGGAAGGCGCTCTACGATATGCCCGGGCTGACCTTTCAGGGGTCGCTGGACCAGTTCTGGCGTGCCGCGCCCGACAACAAGCCGGATCTCGCGCTGTACCGGCGCTTCCGGGATTATCTGGTGGCCCGAACCCAGTTGAACGGCAGCTTTTACAAGCCGATGAAGCTGGCGGGTTCGTGTGCTGGATTGGTGTGGGGTTCACCGCAAAAACCGGACTCGCCTGCGATCGATCTTGCCGTCAAACGCCAGGCGGACAGGGTGCCCGTTTTCCCAACGGACATAACGAGCCTGATTCCCATGAAGCATGGGAACGAAATGAAAGACACCGCCACCGAATTGTTGCCTCGGCGCTATAGGGGCGCCGTGTTAAAGAAACCCTGAGCAAGGGGTCATTGCACAGGGTATGATGGCAAAACGATACGGAAACCGTTTTTGACAAAGCACTGGATTGCCAGGCTTTGCTCTGAATAACACGGTTTTGGGCGTGTTCGGAGCCCCCTTCCATATGCCGCCTCTCTTGTTCCCGAGCCTCCGGACATGCAGGGTTTCATCGCATGCGGCCCGCCTGCGCGACTGTGCAGCGGGGCGACGTGATGAAGGATGGACGCGTTCAGTGTTTCCCTCGTTATCGAGTCAGGGAGTGGCTAATTGGCGGTACCTTTACATATTGCCATGATCATGGATGGCAATGGCCGCTGGGCAAAAAAGCGGCACCTCCCGCGTGTGGCGGGGCATGCGCGCGGGGTCAAGCGGGTGCGCGACATCGTCGAATTCTGCATCGCGCGCAATATCCGCTACCTCACCCTTTTCGCGTTCAGCACCGAAAACTGGAAACGCCCGGTGGATGAGGTCAATCATCTGATGGGACTGTTCGTCACCGCGCTGGAAGCCGAAGTCAACAAGCTCTGCAAAAACGGCGTCTGTCTGCGCGTGATCGGGGACCTTTCGCCCTTCAGTCCGCGCTTGCAGGCGTTGATCACGACTGCGGAAGCGCGAACTGCCTGCAACGATCGCCTTACCCTCACGATCGCGGCCAATTACGGCGGCCGGTGGGATATTCAGCAGGCGTTCATCGGCTGGATGAACGCCCGGCAAGCGGCGGGAAACGCCGTGGCCCAGCCGGCCGGACCCGAGGACATCGATCTCGGCCCCTATCTTGCCATGGCCTATGCGCCGAATCCGGATCTGGTCATTCGCACCGGCGGCGAGCAGCGTATCAGCAATTTTCTGCTGTGGCAGAGTGCCTATGCCGAGTTGTATTTCACCGACACGCTCTGGCCGGCTTTCGACGCGGCGGAAATGGAGCGGGCGCTCGCCTGGTACGCACAGCGCGAACGTCGTTTTGGCCAGGTCAGCCCGCAGGTTCAGGCCATTGCACGCTGATGGCCTGGATCAACAATGCCCCCATCCTGTCGATCATATTGCTGGGCGCCTTGACCCACGGTAGCCCGCTGCGGGCCGAGGTCACGGAGACCACGGGCCTGCGCAGCAAACCCGCCCTGTTGCGCATGAGTTATGAGGTGGTGGATGTCGGACCGTCCGAGACCATGGGGCTGGCGGGCGTGCATTACCTCGTAAATGTCCATCCCGACTGGTATGTGGGCGCCTCCGGTTTCGGCGCCTTGCAGGGCGAGCGCGGCGGCTTCTTCACGGGAGGATTTACCGTCGGT
>JAJRDJ010000243.1 GCA_028678445.1 Methylococcaceae bacterium | reverse complement strand
CTTCGGCCATCCACACGTTGCCCTGCATGGCCGAGGAACAGATACCAACGTTTTTTTCAACCCCGTAACAGGAGCTTAATCCATGCAAACCAAGCCTCTCGCCATCCTCACCGCCGCTACCCTCACTGTTCTGACGGGCTGCGTCGTGGTTCCCGGTAACGGGACCTCTTCCTCACGCTATTCCTCGACGGGCGCCTCCACTTACGGCGGCAATACCAGCGGTGAATACCAGCGCGGCTATAACGCTGGCTTGAATGGCAGCGCGTACGACCAGTACCGCCACCCGCAGGACTACAAGGATGGCTTCCGTGCCGGGGAAAACGCGCGCAGCGGGACTTCTGCTGGCGTAGGCACGCCCGTTGGCGGCGGCACCAGCATCGAATACAAGCGCGGCTACAACGATGCCTTAAAGGGTAATGCTTTCGATCAGGATCGCCACCCGCAGGACTACACGGATGGCTTTCGCGCCGGGGAAAATGCGCGCACCGGAGGTGGTAACTGATGGGAACTGGCGCGCTGACCCCTATGAAGAGAAAACCCATGCATTTCATCAGATCGACAGCCCTGATCCTCAGTACGATCGGCCTGGTCTGCGCCGGTTCCGCTACCGCTGCGGATCACGACATCAACCGGCTCTCGAACGGCGGCTTCGAGGTAGTGTGGCCTAATCAGCACTGCATTGCGACCTTCAACGCCAAGGGTCAGGCCATGAGTTACAGCGACGGCTGTAACGACCCATTGATTGCCCGCTCGCAGACTATCGCCAGCCAGAACGTGAAAGGCAGCGGTGCACGCAAGGGCGGTAAGGCTAGCCACGGTAAGCAAACCAGCCTGGAATACAAGCGCGGCTACAACGATGCCTTAAAGGGTAATGCCTTCGATCAGGATCGCCACCCACAGGACTACAAGGATGGCTTTCGCGCCGGGGAAAATGCGCGGTAAGGTGATACTCGCTGAGGTTTGGCCAACGGATAAAGATGGCCTGATGCACAATCTACCCCGGAGATCATCAGGATACGATGTCGATGGGGTTCGCACAGGGACGATTCCGGAGAGTTTCCTAGTCCACTAAACGCCTCCACCCGGTCATCCAATTGGGATGGATGACCGGCAGTAATTGACGGCATGCCTCCTTCCTCGGCGATCTGGTCGGCTATGTCGCCACTAATCTGACCCACGTGATCGATAACCGGGGACCCACCAGTCCTACGCTAGTTACCCCAGGTCCGGGCTTCCGCTCGCATAGCGTGGATAACAGATATCTCCTGGGCGCGGTCGAAGTGCCGGTCACCTATCCGCAGCCTTACGATTATCAGGTGCTGGGCGGCATCATGAAAGTTTAGTGAGGCGGCTGTGTGGCTTGCCCCCATAATTCGTAAATAGTCTTGATAGTCTATTGCGATAGCTAGACGATGGCCCTTCTGCTACTATAATACGGCATTCCAGTTAATGGTAATGCCGATGACTGGAAAATCTTGTAGTCCCTCGTAATAACCAACAGGAAGAAAGTTATGAGCATATTTAGTTCGATTCTCTCGAAATTAGGCATCGGCAAGGCGGAAGCGGCGGAAGCACCCGCCGCCACGGCAGGCACGTCAACCGCTCCAGTGAGCACCGTCGATGTGCTCGCCAAGCTGGAAGGCCTCGCCGCGGCGCATGCGGAAAAGCTCAACTGGAAAACGTCAATCGTCGATTTACTGAAAGTGCTGGGTCTTGATAGCAGCCTGACGGCCCGTAAGGAGTTGGGCAAGGAACTGGGCTATCCCGGGTCTGTGGAGGGTGATTCTGCGGCGCTGAATATCTGGCTGCATAAAACCGTCCTGCAGAAACTCGCGGAGAACGGCGGCAATATCCCGCCGGAACTGCTGGGTTAAGCGTTTTTTTTCATATCAACGGAATGGAGGTGGGTCAAACTGACTGATGGTCACGAACTTCATCTTGGGGGCGGGCCTCTTTGCCCGCCCCCAAGATGAAGAGACTTTAGTTGACATCAACTCATTCGATTCACCTCCAGATTAAGCTCCAAAGGAATAATGATCATGTCCACCAAAGACGAATATATCGCCAAGTTCAAAACCCAACTCACCGAATGGGAGGGCGACCTGAAGGTACTGCAGGCCAAGGCCGACAGCCTGACCGCTGAAGCCAAGGCCGAGCTGGATGAACAGGTCATCCTGCTCAAAAGCCAATGGGAAAAGGGACAGGCCAAACTGGCAGAAATCGCCGATGCGGCGGATGACCACTGGGATGACCTGAAGGACGAAGCCGAAGAGCAATGGACGGCGCTGACGGATAGCGTCAAGGGCTCCGTCGAAAAGCTTAAGTCTTACTTCGCATAAGCCTTGCCAGAGTCCGCCGGGCGAGTGGCCAAGGGCCTCGCGCCCGGCGGCTTTTTTGCGGAAAATATTTTGGAGCCAAGCTCAGGGATATCACCAATTTATTGATCTTTCTTGGTATTAGCGCGGTGTCGGGCTAGCTGGCCGACCTGTTGGTGCAAGGGAGCGGCTTTGGGCTCCTGAGTGACATCATCATCGGTATTGTTGGCGCTGTGGTTTGCGGCTATCTGTTCGGGCTGACGGGCATTAGCGCGGGCGGCGGCCTGATCGGTTCGATTGTGTCCGCGACGCTAGGCGCCATAGCCCTGCTGTTCCTGCTCCGCCTGGTGAAGCGCGCCTGAAGCGTGGCACCGGAGGCGGTGCGGAAGCGCCACCGATGCCAGCCGGATCGGTGGGGTTGGCGAACGAAGTCCGCCCCAGTCCCGAACTTCAGGACTGGCGCGCGGCTACTGCGGGTCCTGTACCCTTGCCCAAACCGGCTAGCGTGGGCAGCGGGACTGACCCAAAACTGACTGACTCAAGAGGATAAACACAGTGAAACTTCGTAAGGTAGTGGTCGTGGCGTTCATGCTGCTTCTCGCCGGTTGCGCGGGATTGGGCGGAGCGGGTAATGCTGGGTATCCCGGCGGGTATTACCCGCCACCGAAACCGGCAGAACCGCCCTTGAGTGCGGAGCAACAACAACTGATATACCATTACAATCATCGCGATGAGCTCGCCAAACTGCCACCGGAGCAGCAGAAGCAGATCATCAAACGTGCGCAAGAATTGCTGAAAAAAAATCAGTGAGCGCTCAGGGGGGCAGCGCCTGTCGTTATCGGCAAGCGCCGCTCCATCCGGGATGCGATGTCCGCTGTTTGGCGCCATAGTTCAT